>NZ_LR213953.1 GCF_900659865.1 Hyella patelloides LEGE 07179 | reverse complement strand
TTATTGTTCGTCGCCAATTAACTGAATCAGAGCAATCTATCTCTGGACTTTATTCAGGGAATCCCAAACGCGCTACTTTTTGTCCCACAGCAGAACAATTATTAGCTGCTTTTTCTGATTTGACTTTGTATCTTTATCCTGATGGCTCTACTGAAATCAGTTCTCTGAATTCCCTTCAAAGACAAATTTTAAATTTGATGAACATTCCTGAATCGATTTATCTTGTTCCCCAGCTAGTTCCTAATTGACTCCAATCGCTCTAATTATTACTGTGACTTGATTTCATCGTCTTTATTTGCTCGACCATTTTTAAATTGAGCGAACCGTGAGTCAAGGATATGCGCCCACAGAGCAAGCAAGAGGCAGACCACGTTTGAACAGTGATATTTATGCCTTGGGAACGATCGGTATTCAAGCTCTGACAGGAGTAAGCCCCATTTATTTGGAGGAGGATGGGGAAGGTGAAGTTATCTGGCAAAATCGAGCAAAGGTGAGTCCTCAACTGGCTACTATCCTTACCAATATGGTTTGTTATCATTTCAAAGACCGCTATCAGTCTGCAACTGAGGCATTACAAGCACTCAACTCATTAAACAATAAGCATCAACACAACCAATCAACTTCTAGTGCTACACAAGTAAGTTCAGAATTTACTCCTGAACCTAAACCAAAAGAGATAAAAATGCCTCTTGAAAATAATCCCTGGATTCCCTGGAATCAAGAAGCAGTTCCCAAAACAAAGTTGGAGAAAATAGCTTTAGATAGCAAACAGCAAACTCTCAAAGTAGCTTCTAGATCGAAGTCACGACAGAAGAAAATATCTCTGAGTACGGAACAATTAAATGCAAAAGCAGTTGCTCAACCTCAGCTAAAAAAGAACAAAGTAGCTTTCAAATCAGAACCAATAACTAGTGAAATCACTGCCGATCGCCAAAAGAAAGACAGTTCAGCATACCTAGACGTTTTATCAGCAGTATTGGAAAATATAAATTTAAGCTACACTTCTATTTTTATAACTCTCAAAAAATCTCGACTATTGATTGGGGCAGGAGTTGCGTCTATATCTATCTGTATCTTTGCTGGATATATTTACCTGAACCACAGAAAATCTTATTTACAGTCGCAGAGAACACTAAAACAAATCGAGCAAATAAAAGTAGCTCAAAAATACTCTGAATGTGTGGAGCAAGCTCAAATATTTCCCTCAAATCATTCAGACTTAAATACTCAATTAGAAACTTTGCTGCTAGAGTGCCGACAAGGTGAAGCTCAAGAACAACTGACTCAAGCTAAAAAGCTGGCAGAACAAAGTAAATTGCAAGATGCGATCGCACTTACTACCCAGATTTCTCAAGATATGAATGCTTATTCAGAAGCACAAAAGCTCATAGCCGATTGGTCTGAAAAAATTTTCCAAATTGCCAGTAATAAATACCATGAGGGACAACTCGAAGCAGCAAAAGCGATCGCCAATGCTGTTCCTACTACTAGTTCTTTAAAGAAAAAAATAGAGACAAAAATTCAGCAGTGGGATGAAGAATGGCAACAGGATCGAACTCATCTACAAACGGCACGCCAAAAATTAGATGAGCATCGTCGGCAAGATGCTATCAACTCAGCCCAGAAAGTTAGCGATAATGCTTATCAGCAAAAGCAAAGTCAGCAAATCATCAAAAAGGCACAAGCCGAAATTGCAGCCGTTCAAGCTACTGCTGAGGAACAAGACAATAATCCCTCTCCCCAGTCAGTTCCTCGCACTAATTCTCATTCCCATCCTATTGCTCCTCTTTTTCCTGATTCAATCCTCCGCTCCAGATTAAAAAGAGCTTCCCCTTACTCTTCCAAGACAAGCCCTTCTCGCTCTTTGATGTCTCCTGGTTCTCGCTCCAAGAGTTTTGTTTGTTTGAATAATCCTAACCCCAAATGTCGTAAATAAATGACAGTATTCTGATAGTATTATTTCAGCGTTGCACTGTCATTAATTGCTGTCTCACTTACTTCCTCTGCTTAATTTTGATTGTCCAAAAATAATTTCTGTCCAAAACCTAATATAGTTGCTGCAATAATAGCTAAAATACTTCCCAAGAAAAAAGTCGCTTGGTAACTAACTTTTTCCCACAAAAAACCAGCTAATAAATTAGCAGGAAAAATAACAACTCCTGTAGCTAAAGCGATTGTACCAAAAGCCGTACCTCGTAATTGTGGAGGAACTCTATTAGCGATCGCAGCCAAGAATAATCCTTTACTCATTCCTTGATAAAGTCCGTAAACCGCAAATAACAGCCACATTTGCCAAGGAGCATTGGCTAAGGCAAAACCAAGATAAACTAAGCTATAAAGCAATAAGCCCACAATTATTAACCCAATCTTCCCTATACTATCGGATAAAACTCCAGCAGGATAGGCACTCAGAAAATAACTCCCATTCATCACCATGAAAGATAAAGGAATTAAAGTATTGTCTATACCAATATTTTGCGCTCGCAATAACAAAAAAGCATCACTAGAATTTCCTAGATTAAAAATTAAAGTCACCGCAACTAATAACCAATAATCAAATTTAAAACTCTTTAAAACACTCCACTGCCAAGGAAAGGATTGTGTTTTCTGCTTCTTTGCAGGTTCTTTAATTCCCCAAAACAATAGTATGACCGCTAGTATCCCTGGAATAGTAGCTAACCAGAAAACCAGACGGAAATTTTGCCTCGAAACTGCCATTAAAACAAAAGCGATTAAAGGACCGACAGCAGCCCCAATAGTATCTAGAGATTGCCGTAAACCATAAGCTGCACCTCTTTGTTCTGGCTCAGTGCTGTCTGCTACTAAAGCGTTGCGAGGAGCAACCCGAATCCCTTTGCCTACTCGATCGCTAAAACGACCAATTAACACCCAAAAAGGATTATTAGCTAAGGCAAAGATGGGAATTACCAAAGCCGATAAACCATAACCAGCGATTGCTAATTCTTTCCGTTTACCCCAATAATCACTTAATGCTCCAGAAAATACCTTAAGTATAGAAGCTATTGATTCTGCGATCGCTTCTATTATTCCTACTGTAATGAGATTAACACCTAATATAGAAACCAAAAACAGAGGCAACAAAGATTGAATGATTTTTGAGCTAGTATCAGTCAGCAAGCTAACAAAACCCAAAACCCAAATATTGCGTGGTATCTTTTTGTTGGTGGTGTGTAACATTATTTTAAAAGTTAAAGGTTAAAAGGCTAACTAATTTATAATTCATATAGTTAATAAATTAGAGTCTAAATTACAAGCTGATAATTATAAATTCATTACTTTATTGACGTCTCAGAGTAACTTGGCTGAATCTTTTTATTTAAACAGAAAATATCGAATTAATAAAGAATTAAAATTACTTAATAAAAAATTATAAATCGCTCGATCTTGAATTATCAAAAGTAATGATACCAAATAAAAGTTGATATCATGATAGCTTGATTTTTATAGTCATCCTTAATTTAAGTACTTAAGTCTAATTCTTCATAGGATTATCTATTGATTAGATTATCTCTTGAATATTGACAAAATATAATTTATTTAACATAGGTACTTATGATATGGGCTTTTCTTAGTTCTTTATCCTCATTCCTCTTGCTTTAAGTTATGCTTCCAAAAATTGAAACTATTAACTTATTAAAACTAGCTTCTGGTGATATTTTATCTTTACAGGTATATAAATTTATCGGCAAACAACCAGGGAAAAAAGTTTATATTCAATCCAATTTACATGGAGGAGAAATTGTTGGCAATGCGGTGATTCAACAGTTAATAGAATATTTGTCTACAGTAGAAGAAAATGCGCTAAAAGGAGAAATTTGGTTAGTTCCTGCTTGTAATCCTTTGGGGACAAATCAAAGAGGACATTTTTTCGCTACAGGAAGATTTAATAGTTACGATGGCAAGAATTGGAATCGAATTTTTTGGGATTACGAAAAAGAATGTGATGATTTAACTGAATTTGCGCGATCGCATTTCCAGCAATCCAGAGAAATTATTAGAAAGAATTATCTAGAAAAAATCCAATCTGCTTGGCAAAAAGAATTAGCAAAGTTAAAAAATCCTAGTAGTGGTACTGTTAGCAATCAATATCGTGCTGTTTTACAATCTCTCTGTTTGGATGCTGATTATGTGATTGATATTCACAGTTCTAGTAATCAAGCTATTGATTTTTTATTTTGTTTTAAAACGAGAGAAAAATCGGCTAATTATTTTCTAATTGATTACGGTATTTTAATGACTGAGTATGACGGGGATGCTTTTGATGAAGCATTTTTAAAACCTTGGTTGGCTTTAGAAAAAGAGTTTAAAAACTTAGGTCATGATATTAACTTCGATCTCGAATCTTGGACTTTAGAATTAGGTTCGGGAATGACGATGAATCCTGATTCGGTAACTAAAGGAGTTCGGGGAATTAAAAACTATTTATTACAAAAAAAAGTCTTACAGTTAGATGAGATTATTACCAACCATAAAATCAAGTTAGTTCAACGTAGTGCAATTAAAAGTTATTATGCTGCTACTGGAGGCATGGTGCAAAATAGATTACCCTTATGCACTGAGGTTAAAAAAGGAGATCTCATTTACCAACTACTGAGTTTTAACAAGCAACAACAATTGCCAGAAATCATCAATGTTGTAGCAGAAACTGATGGTATTATTTTCGATCTGGCTACTAATCAATCCGTTAATCAGGGGGAATACGTTTTAGATATTTTGGTCATTGATTAACAAAAGCGATCGCCTTGAATCAGAAAAAGCGGTCTGCCTTTGGCAGCGCGAGGCGATCGCTAAAAAATCAATTGTTAACTATTAATTATTTATCTTCTTCTACCACCAAAGCTTCTTCTAGAACCAAAGCTACTACGAGGACGAGAAAAGCTACGATTACCGCTACTACCAAATCCAGTAGAACGTCTATTGTAAGATTTATTAGCTTTATTGGAAGTACGAAGAGTATTAGAACCAAAACCAGAACCACTACTACGAGAATTATTCGCAGACGGACGGTTGATTCTATTACCTGTAGCAGTACGATTTCTAATATTACCTGTGGTACGGAGAGCTTGACGATTTTTAACTGCTGGGGGAGGACTGTTATGACGTTCTTGATAACGGTTAACAGCTTGGCTATAGCTAGTACCATAACCACCATAACCAGTCATAATACCGCCAGGACTATAGACAGGGGGTACATAATACTGGGGTCTGAATAGCATATTGGCAACCACATTACCAGCAACTGCACCAGCAAAAGGAGTCCAGAAGTTAGATTCTCTACGAACTACTACTGTTTGAGGTTGACCAGTTTGAGGATCGGTTTGAGTCTCAGTAACGTTATGAACGTAATCGATACGAAAGTCTTCAGTTAAATACAAGATAGGCTGCTTATCTTCTACTTGAAGATAGCTTTTTTCCCCATTAGCAACCTCTTCTTCGCTCAAACGCGCCATCTGAACATCGTCTGTCTGCAATACAGGAGGTGTCCCAGAAGGGGTATTAAGTAACATTAAGCTATATTCACCCGTTGCATCATCGTAAGTGGCTTGCTGTACTGGATATTTACCATCAGCAATCGAAGTGGGTGCAGTAGCAACATTATTTTTAAAATTGGGTTGTGATTGAATTGCTGTCGTTGAACCGCCACAAGCAACAGTTGTCCAACATAAAGACAGTGACATCAACACTACTAAAATTTTCCGTAGCATAAAACACAAATTCTCTATTTTATCTTTCTTAGATTGTAAAGCTTTCGTGTCTACTATAGATTTACGGTTATCACGGCGATCGATATATGTATAGTTTATTTATAATTGTTGATAAGATTAGTACTGGAACCAGGTTGATTATCCACAGTAGGATCGTCAGGCGTTTTTTCACAAGCAATCAGAAGAATCACTAACATAGTTGCAGTTAGTAGACGATTGAATGTTTTACTAATTTCACCACTCATAAGTCAAGTTCCTAAAATCTCCTCAATTCCTATAATGCCTTAATAAATAGGTAGAATCTCTCAACGTATTCCACCTTTTTGATTGTCACAGCCTTAAAAGAAGTAGTAATGTACCCACTCACCATTCACCAGTACCTAAGTATTTGTACCTAAAGTGTTGATGTGCTTGAGATTTACCCTCAAATAAAAAAGACATTTCCTAACTAGAGAAAATGCCTTCTAAACAAAAAATTTATGAGATAATTTAACTATTGACTGTAAGCATCAATCTCAATCTTCATGGGTTCAACACCCCAAATTTCCTTACAGTATTCTCGAATAGTGCGATCGCTGGAAAACTTGCCCATTCTTGCAGAGTTGATAATTGACATTTTTGTCCATTTTTCTCGATCTTGATAAGCTTCACTCACCCGATCCTGACAATCTACATATTCTTGATAGTCTGCCAGCAACATATAGGGATCTTGATAAAGTAAAGAGTCTACAATTGGCTTAAATAGCTTCTCATCTCCATAACTAAAGTGACCTTTAGCAATGCGATTGATTACGTTGCGAAGTTCTGGGTTATGTTGATAATATTCCATTGGGTCGTAGCCTTCTGATTTCTTGGCATAGACTTCTTCTGCGGTTAAACCAAAGAGGAAAAAGTTTTCTGCACCAGCTTCTTCACGAATCTCGATATTGGCACCATCTAAAGTCCCAATAGTCAGTGCGCCATTCATGGCAAACTTCATATTACCAGTACCAGAGGCTTCTTTCCCTGCGGTAGAAACCTGTTCTGAGAGATCGGCAGCAGGATAGATTTTTTGCCCTAAAGAAACGCTAAAATTGGGCAAAAATACCACTTTAATCCGACCTTTGACATCAGGATCGCTGTTAACTACTTCGGCGACAGAATTAATTAGTTTAATGACTAATTTTGCCATAAAGTAGCCTGGTGCTGCTTTACCACCAAAAATGAAGGTGCGGGGTACTACTTCGGTGTTGGGATTTTGTTTAATACGGTTGTATAGATTAATAATGCCAAGTACTGCTAAATGTTGACGCTTGTATTCATGAATGCGCTTAACCTGAACATCAAAAATAGAATTGACATCAACATCTATATTACGAGTTTTTTTGATATAAGCAGCTAAATGAGCTTTGTTTTCCTGCTTAATAGCTAGCCAACGCTGACGAAACTCAGGATCGTCAATATATTTTTCAATCCCGCGCATTTGGTCTAAATCTTTAAGCCAATCTTCACCAATTTTTTCGGTGACTAATTTAGCTAACTTCGGATTACTCATTAAAATCCAACGACGGGGAGTAACTCCATTAGTTTTATTAAAGAATTTTTCTGGCCAAAGTTTCGCAAAATGCTTGAGGGTATCTTTTTTCAACAAGCTAGTATGTAAGGCTGCTACGCCATTAATAGCATGAGAGCCTACACAAGCCAAATTCGCCATGCGAACTTTTTTCTCGCCTCCTTCTTCGATAATAGAGAGTTGAGAAGCTAAATTGTCGTCATCAGGAAACCAAACACGTACATTTTCTAAGAAGCGGTGATTGAGTTCATAAATAATTTCAAGATGTCGTGGTAATAACTTCCCAAAAAGACTTACTGACCATCTTTCTAACGCTTCTGGCATTAAAGTATGGTTGGTGTAAGCGAGGGTTTTTTGGGTAATATCCCAGGCTTTATCCCAATAAATATCATGTTCATCAATTAGTAAGCGCATTAATTCCGCAACGGCTACCGCAGGGTGGGTATCATTAAGCTGAATCGCTGATTTTTCACAGAAATTATCTAGGCTAGGATGTTTATGGAGATGAATGCGAATCAAATCTTGTAGGGATGCAGCTACAAAGAAATATTGTTGTGCCAAACGTAACTCTTTGCCTTGGGGTGTATTATCGTTAGGGTAGAGAACTTTAGAGATCGTCTCGGAACTCATTTTTTCAGCTACCGCGCGATCGTAATTACCCGCATTGAAAGCTTCAAAGTTAAACTCTTGGCTGGCTTCTGCTTTCCACAAACGAAGAGAATTTGCCGTATTGGTTTTATATCCTGGTACTGGAGTGTCGTAGGGAATCGCTTTAACTTTTCTTTCGGGTATCCAGCAAACCCTATAATCTCCGTTTTCGTCGTGGTGCGCTTCTGTATGACCACCTAAACCTACTTCTACAGTATCTTCAGGGCGGGCAATTTCCCAAGGATTACCATACATTAACCAGTTATCAGGAACTTCTCCTTGCCAACCATCCCGTAAAACTTGGCGGAAAATACCAAATTCGTAGCGAATTCCGTAACCGATAGCGGGCATCTCTAAATTAGCTAGAGAATCGAGAAAACAGGCTGCTAATCTACCTAAACCGCCGTTTCCTAAGCCTGGATCGGGTTCTTCTTCGATCAAGTCTTCAATATCTACGTCAAAGTCTTTGACTACTTGGCTCATTTTGTCGTACATCTCCAAGCTGAGTAGATTATTGGCTAAATGTCTACCCATTAAAAACTCTGCGGAAAGATAGGAAACGACTTTAACGTCTTGCTCTTGATAAGTACGACTGGTTTTAATAAAGCGATGTAAAAGGCGATCGCGAACTGTATAAGCTAATGCATAATAATAATCTCGTAAGGTTGCATTAGAGCTATCTTTTCCTTGGAGATAAAACAGGTTGTCTTGAAAGGCTCTTTTGAGAGTCTCCAAGCTCATCCCAGTGCGATCGTCTTCTATTTTGATGTTGCTGTTGATACTAATGTCTTGCTGCTTTGGTGGCTGAGTTTGCATAGTAATTTTTAGTGACTGATTACTTAGTGGTGTTTGGTTGAAGGTGTTCATTAGTCAGGGTTAACGGCTATTAGCCCTGACTTTTTTTTCCTTATTTGGGTCCTAAACCGATTTTTCCTGCATAGATAGCGCGATCGCCTAATTCTTCTTCAATCCGTAATAAACGGTTATATTTGGCGACTCTTTCACTGCGACACAGAGAGCCTGTTTTAATTTGTCCTGCGCGAGTTGCTACTGCAAGATCTGCAATAGTTGTATCTTCGGTTTCTCCCGAACGATGACTGATAACTGAACGATAACCACTACGAGTAGCCAGATCGATCGTTTCTAAAGTTTCTGTAAGAGTTCCGATCTGATTCAGTTTAATTAAAATAGCGTTACCTGTACCAGCATCGATACCTTTTTTTAATCTGGTGGGGTTGGTCACAAACAAATCATCCCCTACCAACTGAACTTTAGAGCCTATTTTTTCTGTGAGCAGTTTCCAATTTTGCCAATCTTCTTCATCTAAACCATCTTCAATGGAAACAATAGGGTAATTATCAACTAATTTAGCTAAATAATCAATAAATTCTGTGGCAGAATGTTCTGCGCCATCATAAGTATACTTACCATCTTTATAAAATTCACTGGCAGCTACATCCATAGCTAAAGCGATTTGTTCTCCTGGCTTATATCCTGCTTTATCGATGGCAACCATTAATATTTCTAAAGCTTCTTCGTTAGAACCCAAATTAGGAGCATAACCCCCTTCATCTCCCACTCCTCCAGAGAGCAAGCCCTTATCTTTGAGCACTAACCCAAGAGTCGCAAATATTTCTGCCCCCCAGCGCAAAGCCTCCGCAAAAGAAGCTGCACCTACAGGCATAATCATAAACTCTTGAAAGTCTACATTATTATCTGCGTGTTCCCCTCCATTGATGACATTCATCATGGGAACAGGTAACACATTAGACATAGGTCCCCCTAAATAGCGATATAAAGGAACTTGTAACTCATCTGCTGCTGCTTTTGCTGTGGCTAAAGATACCGCTAAAATTGCATTTGCACCTAGATTTTTCTTATTAGGAGAACCATCACGCTTAATCATGGCGTGGTCAACTGTTGCCTGATCCAAAGCATCAAAATCAATTAAAGAAGGGGCAATTTTCTCTTTGACATTACGTACTGCGGTTAAAACACCTTTGCCACCATAGCGATTTTTATCTTCATCTCGCAATTCATGTGCCTCATAAGTTCCTGTAGATGCGCCACTAGGTACTTGAGCTAAACCATAAGCACCAGAAGCAAGATACACTTCTGCCTCTACAGTGGGGCGACCACGAGAATCTAAAATTTCTCTAGCGACAATATCCTCGATAGTTGCTTCTGAATGATTCATCATTGATTGTCCTTAATTATTTTTTAATAATTGCTGCAACCGACAAATATATCAGTTGTCTAAATGGATTCGGTAGAGCTATTTATTTTTGGCAGGTAGAGCGAGGCATCGCCCCACCTTATGAAATTGAAACTAAGGGCGCAAAACTTACGCCAATACTATTGGTTAATGAGTTGCGACTAACATTTCTGTGTCTTTCTGTGCCATGGAAAGAATCAAATCAATTGCTCGGTTGGAGTAACCCCATTCATTGTCATACCAAGCAACTACTTTAAAAAAGCGATCGTTTAAGGCCATTCCTGCACCAGCATCGAAAATACTAGAGTGGGAATCTCCTGTAAAATCAGTAGAAACTACAGGGTCTTCGGTATAGCCTAAAACTCCTGCCATTGAGCCTTCAGCAGCCTGTTTCATAGCAGCACAAATCGCTTCATAGCTGGTAGGCTGTTCTGTACGGAAGGTTAAATCGACTACAGAAACATCAGGAGTAGGTACACGCATTGCCATACCTGTGAGTTTACCCTTTAATTCGGGTAAGACTAACGCCACTGCTTTGGCTGCTCCTGTCGAAGCAGGAATAATATTTTGGGTTGCGCTGCGTCCTGCACGTAAATCTTTCTTACTAGGACCATCTACTGTAGGCTGTGTAGCTGTCATGGCGTGAATTGTGGTCATTAAACCTTCAGCTAAACCAAAGTTATCGTTAATTACTTTCGCTATGGGTGCGAGGCAATTAGTAGTACAACTAGCATTGGAAACAATAGTATCCTCTCGGGGATCGAAGTTATCTTGATTAACCCCAATTAAAAGAGTTTTAACGCGCTCTGGGTCTTTAGTAGGAGCAGAGATTACTACCCTTTTTGCTCCTGCGGTGAGATGTTTGGCTGCACCTTCGTAGGTGGTAAATAGACCCGTACATTCGATTACGTAATCTACGTTATAGTCTCTCCAGGGTAATTCTTCTGGGTTTTTCTTAGAGACACAGGGAATAGTTTTACCATTAACTACAATGGCATCTTCTTGGGCTTCTACCACACCAGCAAAACGCCCATGAGTGGAATCGTATTTCAGGAGATAAGCGATCGCTTTTGGCGACACTAAATCATTAATACCAACAAATTCAAGATCGGGATTATTTAACCCTGCACGAAATATTAATCGCCCAATGCGACCAAAGCCATTAATCGCTACTCTTACTGTGGACACTATGATAACTCCTTGATTCTTATATGGATACTTTGACTAAATTTGTTTTACGTTACTTTATGTTGTAAGTCTAATTGCTTATAGAGTTACTTATTCTTTATAAAATATGCAAATTTCTTTTTTTTAAAGGGTTAAATATTTAAAAAAGGTTAAGGATAGTAAATTTATGACAAATATTGAAATGTATTTTAAACAGGACTTACGCATTATAAGAATTTTTACGCCATATATGACTTAGGGTGGGCAATGCCCACCCTAACAATGGTGTTTTTAAGGGTATTTGCGTAAGCCCTCTTAAACTCATCCTATTTATTAATGCCTTGGAATTTTTTTGGGATTGTGAGGCTCTTGCGGTCTTGAGCGGGACGTTGTCATTCATTGGAAACGTGAGAGTAAATAAAAAAAGCAGTTAAGGTAGGACTTAGAGCTGAAGAAAAAAGTTTGCTCGTTTGTTGCCTACCTGATTATATTGTTCGATTGAGTTTTAACTTGGGAGTAGCAAAGACATCCCAGGTAAACACCAACTAGGTGAAATTTGAGGAAATAAATTTGTCCCATTCATTCATGCTAATTAAACCTATAGCTTTAGTTTGTGGTAATTGAGGTACAATGGGAGCCTTTGTTGAAGCATATAGATTAGGCATCTCTGAAGGATAATCTTGCTCTAAAACTTGGTGAGAGTGAGTCGCAACTTCGACTGTTTTTACATCGTAAGTTTGAGTCGCTAATTTGGGATACAAGCCGATACCAATAATAGGAATTAAAAGACAAGCGGTAATAAATATCTCTCTAGGTTTAGCGTCTGACCAAAAGATTGCTTGAGAAGTCGATGTTTGCTCGGATTCTACCTCTTCAGAAGACTGCATTGATTTGGCGTTTTCTGCTCCATAGAAAAGCACTCTTAGCGTCGAGAGCAGATAGATGGGAGTCAGGATTAATCCCACTGCTGCCAGTGCAAGTACCACAGCTTTAAATATGGGGGTATAAGCATCGCTAGTTATTAAACCGAGGAAAACAGTGATCTCTCCTACAAATCCACTCATTCCAGGAAGAGCCAGAGAAGCTAAACAGCCAGCCGTAAACAAAGCGAAAGTTTTGGGCATTTTCTGAGCTAATCCACTCATTTCATCGAGCCATAAGGTATGAGTGCGTTCATAAGTGACTCCACAGAGGAAGAAAATACTAGCTGCAATCAAACCGTGAGAAAGCATTTGTAAAACAGCACCGCTCAAACCCAAATCGTTAAAGCAAGCAATACCGATTAAAACAAAACCCATGTGAGAGATAGAGGAATATGCCATGCGTCGCTTCAAGTTTGTCTGACCAAAGGCAGCAAAAGCACCGTAGACAACATTGACGATTCCTAAGACAATTAGTACGGGAGCAAAAAAGACATGAGCATCGGGAAGCATTTCCATATTCATGCGAATGAGTGCATAACCTCCCATTTTGAGCAATATTCCAGCTAAGATCATAGAGACTGGGGCAGAAGCTTCTCCATGAGCATCTGGCAACCAAGTATGTAAAGGAAAGATGGGGAGTTTAACACCAAAGGCAATTAGGAAACCAGCATAGACAAAGAGTTCTAATCCTAGAGGATATTGTTTGAGAGTTAAAGCTTCGATGTCGAAGGTAACTGTATCGCCATAAAAAGCAAGTGCCAAAGCTGCAACCAAAATAAATACCGATCCCAAAGCAGTGTAGAGAATAAATTTAGTTGCTGCATAACGGCATTTCGCACCACCCCAAATTGAAATTAGCAGATAAACTGGAACTAGCTCTAATTCCCACATTAGGAAAAATAAGAGTATATCTTTGGCGAGAAAGACTCCAATCTGCGCGCTATACATAGCTAGCATCAGGAAAAAGAACAGGCGAGGTTTCTCTTTGACTTGCCAACCAGCAAAGATGGATAAAGTAGTTACCAACCCTGTCAGTAACACTAGAGGCCAAGAGAGGTCATCAGCACCTAGTGACCAGTTTATACCTAGCTGCGGTAACCAAGAATAAGTTTCTACTAATTGAAATGCGGGATCATGAAAATCGTAATAACGCCAAGAAACGAAAGCAATTAAAGCCAGCTCAACTAGCCCAACACCAAGAGCATACCAACGAACTGTCTTACCTTCTTTATCTGGTAATATGGGAATAAGTAATCCAGCTAACAAAGGTAGTAAGATAATTGTCGTGAGCCAAGGAAAGTGTGTATTAATCATCAGAGTTGACACCAGAATAAATAAATAAAAGAAACAAACAAACAAAGAAATAAAAGAAAGCTAGAAAAGATGGTGATAAAAGTCGAGATAATTTATTAACCATTCACTAACTTGTTGTATCAATCATAAGCAAAAGAAAGTGACAAACTTGTAACAAGAAACTAAGAAAACTGAGAAAATAAGTGGTT
>NZ_LR213952.1 GCF_900659865.1 Hyella patelloides LEGE 07179 | reverse complement strand
TTTAAGCGAACCGTGAGTGGTAACTCTCCACTTTTGACATCTTGCTGAACTGTGTTTCCTGGTGAATCAGCATTATCAAAACTATCGCTAATGATACCCACCTTAATGCCCGAGCCATCCACACCAGATAACAAACGAGTTAGATCCGATTGCATAGCACTATCGCCTTGTGTAGTTACACTTCCTACCATCTTTTTTCCTCCGTTGATTGATAACACTGTCTATTAACGGTTTAATTGAAAACTACTCCACCCTAAAACTCTGGAGCTTGCCTTCACTTCGTCAATATTAAAGTTGGGTGTGGGAAAAAATCTTGCAAATTCTGGACATCTTGTCTCTTTTCTCGATATGGTCAGATTAAGTACCACTCGTTCTTGAGAAATTGGGTTCTGTGGCAAAGGTAGTCTCACCAACAACCGTTAACAATCCTATAGACGTTGCCTCCGAAGCGTTGAAAACAGGTGCGAGATTTTTCGCTATTACAAAGCTACACCCAGACACATTTTTTTCATAACCAACAACAAATAATAATAATAAATAATGTTCCCTGAATATATTCCCTTAGAAGCCAATCAACTAACTGAAGATACTTCGATCGCTTTAGCCAAACAAATCCAAATTACTCCTCTTCAAACCTCTTTAACTCCAGAAGCTATTAATACTGCCTATGTCAAACAAGGAAGCGGGGGGACACCTATTATATTACTCCACGGCTTTGATAGCTCTTTGTTAGAGTTTCGTCGGTTGATACCATTACTTGCAGCACAACAGGAAACTTGGGCAGTGGATCTTTTGGGCTTTGGATTCAGCGATCGCATTTCTCAGATACCTTATGGTGCAGAAGAAATTAAAACCCATTTACATTACTTTTGGAAAAGCTGTATTCGGCAACCTGTTATTCTAGTGGGTGCTTCTATGGGGGGCGCAGCAGCTATTGACTTTTCCCTTAGCTATCCTGAAGCAGTAGAAAAATTAGTATTGCTAGATAGTGCAGGGTTAGCCAAACAACCGATTGTGGGTAAGTTTATGTTTCCTCCCTTAGACTATTGGGCTACAGAATTTTTACGCAACCCTAAAGTCAGACAAAATATTAGTAAAGCAGCCTATTACGATAAAACTTTTAATAGCTTAGATGCTCAAACTTGTGCAGCATTACACTTAAAATGCTCTAATTGGAATCAAGCTTTGATTGCGTTTACTAAAAGTGGTGGTTATGGCTCTTTTGCTCAAGAAATAAGAAATATTACCCAAGAAACCTTAATTTTGTGGGGAAGAAAAGACCAAATTCTAGGAATCAAAGATGCGGGTAAGTTTGCTAAATTAATTCCTCATAATAAATTAGTCTGGATTGAAAATTGTGGTCATGTTCCTCATTTGGAAAAAGCACAATTGACGGCACAGGAAATTTTAAGCTTTTGTTAGATTGCGATTGAAAATTTATATAGTACAAAAATATGTTGCAATTACTTTGATGGTTTTACCTATATTCTATATAGCGATCGCTATATAGTTGCTTTAATCTATTTGTTGAAAGTGAGAATGAAAAAGTACGGCAGGATAAGGATATTTGGCTATCTGAAACTATTAAGAGAATACGCGAAACAGCATAGTTTTTGTCGCTACTTCTTGAGTGGGAGGCGGGATGTGTTTGCTCGTTCAATCATGTAGAATTGTAACAATTTGCTTTCCTGGAACTTTTAATATTACCTATAAGCTCAATTTAAAATCATACTGATACTATTAATTTAGCGCACAGCAAAGCGAATTTTTTCAAGATCGCTATTAACCAAAAAATCAAGCTTTTGTTAGGTTCGCTACCTAGTAACGACATAGATGTTCTTAACTTAGTATTCGCCATAACACACTAACTTAACCATATTAGACAAGCAACTTAAAAGTAATAGTGATTGCCTCAGTAAAACATTAGATAATTCATTTTAAGATTTTCCGTAGTATAAGTAACGGACGTTTAGACCGAATCGAAAAGAATCGATTGATTAATAAAATAATGAACTATTTAATCAAAAACTAATGGTGCCATAGATCGAATTCTTTTTTTTGTAGTCACTCAAGTCAAAGTTTAATAGAATGTTAAGGACTGCTACCAAAGAAAACAGCAAATTTGATGTTATGTAGCAGCAAGCGCAAGTACTGAACTAATTGAACTCATGGTAACTATAGAATCTTCTCCCACACAGCTTCCTCAACCCCCGAATCCCCCAGTAGTAGCTAAGGAAGCTCTTAGCAAATTAGTTCAGTATTATCAAGAATTAGCCTTTTATCATCGCTCTTTAGTAGACCGCTACCAGCAATTATTGGAGCAGCATATCTCTGAAGCCAAAGTGGCCGAGACTCAACTTGCCAGCATCGAAGCTATTCTATCTCCCCTGACCGCTCATTCCCAAAAAATAGCCGATACGATTCTCAACCCGACAACTACTACTGAAGAAATAGCAGACCAAACTTCACCTTTAGAATCAGGGATTAACGGTAACGGTCAGCAGCCAAAAGAAGAAGAGTCCCAACTAGTAACTACCAAACTAGAAAAAAAAGTACCCAATCAAGCAGAAGAAAAGATTGCTATTGGTGTCAAACATCCCGAATCAGCTACTTCAGATACTCCAGAACTACCAAAAACCAAGACTGAAACTACAGCTAGCAACACTAAGGCTATAAAAACAGTTAAAAATAACAGCACTAAATCAAAGCAAGTTGCCAAAACAACCAAGGAAAAAACTACTACTAGGGACAAAAAAGTAGCCAAATCCTCTTCTAATTTGCCTGTATCACAAAAACTTGACCAGTACGATACTATAGGCATTGCTGTGAGAGCTTACCTGAAAGAACGCAGCCCCGAAGTAGTCACCGCCGCAGATGTCGTACATTATTTTTATCCAGATGGATTAGATGCTAGCAACAGGAAAAAAGCTCAGGCTAGCTTCAGTACTTGTTTGAGCAAGGGCGCGGGTAAACAAGGTTGGGTAAGAACCAGTGTTGGTCGATATGCTTGGGATAGTTAACTTTATTTCAAGAAAAGTACCTAGAAACCGAAAAATTATTATCTTAACTGTTATCATCCAGGCAGTTTAAGATGAGATAGCTATTGAATGTAGAGATCGAACGATCTTCATTAATGCTCGATTTACCTTCGGTGATTGTATCAGGCGATCTCGCTCTTCTAATTTAGTTAATCAGATTCATAAAGTAAATGATGCTTCTTCCAATCGCAAGAAAGAGATTGCAGCAGCGATCTCTTTGGGCGGTTACGTGTTCGGTTATTTGGGTTCTCGCACCGAAGCTTTAAAACAAAAATTATTGCGGACTCATCCTCTAAGTTTGCCCCATCCAGAGCAATTTGAAGAATATAATGATAGCTTGCTGATTTGGGATGAATGGTCTTCTATTTTAACTAATACCAAGCAAATTAAGGTTGTCGATCGAGATATAGTCCAATTAACTTCTAAATTACTGACTGATGCGCCCGATTTATTGGTTCGATTACAACCTTTATGTTAGTAACATTCTTATCAATCTTAAAAGAGGATTATTGCTAGTTCATTGAACTCTAGGATTGGTTTCATAAAGCGTTTTACTTATTAGCGTTGAGGATAGACTTATACCAATTGCATCTTTCTGGAATCGGACATTCAGAACATCTTGGATTTCTGGCAGTACACACTTTAGCTCCAAAGTCTAACAGCGTTAAATTCCAAAGTCCAACTTGAGTATCTGGGGCGACTGTTTCTGCTGCTTGCCAAAGAATTTTACAGCGAGACTTGACTCGTTCTCCTTCAATTCCAAAGAAACGTTCTATAATGCGAGCTACATTAGTATCTAAAACAACTGCTGGCTGTCCGAATGCTTGAGAGCATATTGCTTGAAACCAGTCAATTTTTTCTTGTGGAATAAAAGTAACTTGTTTTTTTGTTTTAAGCGTTGTATCGTAGGTTAATATCATCTCAATTTAGCCTAAATCAAACAGACTCTTACCATTAGTATATTCAAGGGCAGAATTGCGAAACTGTCGAACAAATTCAGGAGTAAGTTTTGGTGTTTCTTTTAATAGTTGTAAATCCTCATTTTCTTTTTTCATTTCTCTAACTGTTAAAGGATGATCGATCAGAGTTTGTTTGCGCTCTTCCCATGTTTTTTGACTCCAATCTTCATAGATTTTTTCTTCAGCTTCACTCATTTGCCAATCAATATATTGATAAAAGCTATCATAAGTATTATAAATTAATCTTTTTAAAGGGACTATCCCATTTTTTCCTATAAAACTTTTAATTAGGCTTTGAAACTCAAGTTTTTTTGTTTGTTTACTCGATATAGTTTCCCAAACTGGCTCTTTTTGGAGACACATTTCTATTAAATAACAAACACAAGTAGCAGCAATCTGTGCTTCATGGTTATAGGCAGAACTACTATCATGAGTGTGAGGAACAACATTGTCACAATCAGTTAATAATTTATTGAATCTGATTGAATCTATTGAATCTATTGAATTATCTCGTAAGATCGACCAAACTTCATCCAAAGCTTGTCTTAAAACAGGATAGGTTTTCCAATTTGTTTCACGGGCAAAAATACGATAGTTTGGCAGCAATCTCTCACAAATGCTTGCAGCAAAAGCAATTTGATGTGCTAAAGGATTTTTCTTGATTTCGGAAACTATAAGGTCAATATCCGAACCTTCATCACTATATTTCAGTTTCATGATTTTTCTTTATATTCATGTAAGAGTTTCAACTATACTACTGTATATAGAGTAGGAGAATTACCCACATAAGCATACAGATTGGTATCCCCACTATTCATACCAATCAAATCTTCATTGATAAACCTTCCCGTCATCGAGTCGTAATATCCCAGTACTATAACCAGGATTAGTTCTGTTACCATTATCGTCATAGGTATATTTTTCATCAACCTGATAATCGTGGTCTGCTTCCGTCAGTTGGTCTGTATCGTCATAGTTATAGATAGATACTCCTTCGCTTGTTGCAACTCTGTAATGCGATTGTTAATATCGTAGCTATAATCATAAAATGCGATCGCGGACGCGCCAGCTTCGCTGATCGCCCCAAAACTGTTACTAGTATCTAAATCGGTTAAGCGTCCATTCAAATCGAAAGTATAATCGGTTTCGGCAATTAGTTGAGTTCCCACCAAATCCCCGTAGCGACGGATAATGTCTCTCTGGGTTGAAGCACCTGACAAGCCCCCGAATCGAATTCGGGGGACGCATCCAAAACCCTGTGGAGAGATTTTGCGGAGGTATTCGGTTTCCGCCTGACTTCCAAAAGGATAGTTTTTACGCAAAGTTTCGGTTTCAATTGCTTCTAGTGCAACTACGTTTACCGTAATTTCCGTTTGTGCCAATTTTTATCAGAATCAGATAAGTGGCATAATTTTAAGTATCCCGATTACCTATTTTGACTCATGGCTGTCACTAAAATTTCGGCAATTTCTGGGCGAGTAAATTCGGCAGGGGGAGTTTGACCATTGCGGAGCATTGTGCGAACTTTAGTACCAGAAAGGTGGATTCTTTCTTCTGGAGTACTAGGACTAGTCTTCGCCGTAGCCATTCCTGCGGTACGTCTACAGTAAAAAGCGTGTTCAAATTTTATGGGTTGGATAGTCAGCTCATTTGGTGTAAATTGCTCAAAAATATGTTGAGCATCATAAGTACCGTAATAATCGCCGACTCCAGCATGATCTCGACCCACAATAAAATGAGTACAACCGTAATTCTGACGAGCAATCGCGTGCAGGATAGCTTCTCTAGGGCCAGCATAACGCATCGCAGCAGGAAAGACACCCAACACAGTACGATCCTGGGGGTAATAGTTTTTGATTAAAGTTTGATAGCATTGCATCCGCACATTGGCAGGAATATCGTCGGATTTAGTTTGACCGACCAAAGGATTGATAAATAATCCGTCAACTATTTCCATCGCTATTTTGGTGATATATTCATGGGCGCGATGAATCGGGTTGCGGGTTTGAAAAGCCACGACATTAAGCCATTGACGGCGAGTAAATTCGGTACGAGTAGCCATAGGAGTCAGTCGATAGCTAGCAAAGTCGGAATAGGGAACATCTTGGATTAAAAAGATCGCACCTCCTAAATAAACTTCTCCTTCAGCTTTCATTGCTTTGACCCCTGGATGAGCCTCATCGGTAGTTAAATAGACTTTTTGTGCTTCGAGGTCGCGATCGGGTTTAAACTTGCTGGTAACAGTCATGACCGCTAAGATATCGCCGTGGGGATGAACCAGAGCGATTTCACGATCGAGTTGATATTGTGAAGCTGCTGATTCTGGTATTTGTAGAGTAATCGGGATACTCCAAGCTAAGCCATTAGTCAAACGCATCTCGTTCAAGATACTGTAATATTCTGTTTGATCAACAAAACCATTGAGAGGACTGTAAACACCCGTAGCAAGACATTCAAGATCCGCCAGATTGCGGGGGGAAAGTAGCAAACGGGGTAAAGTTTGAGCATGGGCTAAAGTCTGAGGGCGATCTCTTTCGTTTAAGTAACAATCGATTAATTTACCACCATGAGGTGCAATGAGAGTTGTAGTTGTATTCATGATTTTTGTTTCCTGTGTACAAAATAAAGTTGAAATTGAAAATTTAAGAGTAGAAGCGATTGGCGAGTTGCTTCTATTGATAACCGATCACAAGCCATACAGACGGATAATCAATGGAGGAACAATCAGACTCATTAACAAAGTTAAAGGCGCACCGACTCGCAAAAAGTCAGTAAATTTGTAGCCACCAGCACCGTAGACCATCGTGTTAGTTTGATAGCCCAAAGGAGTCATAAAGCTATTAGAAGCAGCGAAAGTAACGGCTAAGATAAAAGCAAAAGGATTGAGTTGCAACATATCAGCCACTTCCGCAGCAATGGGTAACAGTAAGACTACCGCAGCACTATTAGACAAAACTTCTGTAGTCAAAGCCGTGATGACAAAGAAAAAGGTTAACAACCAATAAGCAGGAATATACGTTCCTAATAAAACTAGATTATCCGCTAACAAATGAGTCGTACCAGAGTTTTTCATGGCTATCCCTAAAGGAATTAAACTCGCCAACAAAAAGATAATATCCCAACGAACGGCTTGATATAGCTCTGCTGGTTTGAGACAGCCAGTAATCACCATCAAAACTACACCAATCAAAGCACTGACTACGATAGGAAAGACATTAAATGCAGCTAGTAAAACTACTCCTAAACCAATAGAAATTGCTATTATGGCTTTTTCTGGTCTAATAGGTGCAATCTCTTTTTGTTCGATGGCGAGTAAACCACGGTGCATTTGCATTCCTATTAAACTTTGTTTGGGACCTTGAAGTAAGAGAATATCCCCAAAACGTAAAGGAACATTACTCAACCTAGTCCGAATCAATTCTTCTCCACGGCGGATAGCTAAAACTGTAGCATTATAGCGTTGTCGAAAGTGTAATTCCTTGAGAGTAAAACCAACTAGATGGGAATTAGAAAGAATCAAAACTTCCATAATACCCTCTTCATCGGTTGTCAGAGTTGCTTCTAACGAGCGATCGCTTAACTCTACTTCGGGTAAGATATTAACGCATCTTTCTCTTTTTACTTTAAACAACTCCTCACAACTACCTCTGACTAATAAGATATCCCCTTCTTGTAAAATCTTGTCCCCTAAAGGTTGCGGGAAATGATAGTTATTACGAATCAGTTCTAAAACATCCACATCAAACTGTCTTTGCAATTGACTATCCGATAGAGTCTTATTTATTAAGTAGGGACAAGCTTCCAGTACCATTTCAAAAACATAATCTTTCAGTTGATAATCTTGACCGACTAAATCGCTATTAGGCTTTCTGCGCTTAGGTAATAATCGAGGTGCAACCACTATTAAATAAACCAAACCTGCTACTGCTGTAATTAAACCCAATTGGGTAAACTCAAAGATACTAAAAGCACCATAGCCTAACTGTTCCGACAAACCACTAGCTAAGACATTAGTTGATGTCCCAAGAAGAGTAATCGTCCCCCCTAAAATAGTGATATAAGACAAAGGAATTAGCAATTTTGAGACTGACATTCCTTGTTTTTTACACCACTCCTCTACTACAGGCAAAAAAACGGCTACTACGGCGGTATTGTTAATAAAAGCGGTAATAGGTGCTAGAATTATCCCCATCGTAAAAATTTGTCTAGTAGTGTGTTTGCCACCCCAATTGATTAGTAAATTACTAAGAACTTGAATTACGCCAGTACGAGCAATCCCAGCACTAAGAATAAACATTGCCATCACAGTCATTGTTGCTGAGTTGCTAAAACCAGAAATTCCTTCTTCTGGAGTAACTAAGCCCAGTGTCATGAGTGACACCATTAACGCTAAAGCCGTCACATCTACTGGTAACCATTCGCCGATAAAACACATCAGAGCCAGTAAAACAATAGCGATAGTTAGTAAAATTTCCATGATTTTCTAACCAATTCTAAATAAAGTCTAAATCAGCAGAAGAAGCCATTATTTCAGCAATTTCTTCCTTTTCCGCTACTTGGCGATCGAGTGCTTCTGAAAGAAAACGAGCATAAGAAGTGTAAACTTGGGTAGAGTTATCGTCTTGTTGGACAATAAAAAAGGGAGCGCGTTCTACTTGATGCTTTGCTGCTAAGATTAGACCCTCACTATTAGGTTTAGTTTCATGGGCAAAGATGATGCGATCTATGTAACCTAGTAATCGCTCTTTTTGGAGTCTCTCCCAAACATCGGCTGATTTACGGCATAAATTGCCATCTGTTGTGATTTTTTTGACTATGGTAACTTTCATCGCTAATTTCTACTTATAGAGATTGATAATTGCTGATTAAAGGTTGGGATATTGCCTTATGGTGGTATCGTTTTAGGCTTTGATGACTTTATTTGTTGTATTCATTCAAAAAAGCCATCAACAACAAGCTATAGCACTACGTATGCAAGCTAGAACATTTTAAAAACTACTACTTGTGAAGCACTTTCGCTATCGTGGGTTACCCGACTTGAGAAAAGCGCGAAAGTGCGTTCTTGGACTGGGCTTTCCCCATGAGCAGCTTTCGTAAGAAGTGCTAAACCCGAAGAGCTACTTGATACTTGATACTGATGTTGTATGCAAACCGCATTCTTTACTACCAGAGTTTTCCCACCACCAACGTCCTTCTCGCTCATGCTGGTTGGGTAACACGGGTTTAGTACAGGGTTGGCAACCAATACTAATAAAGCCTTGTTCGTGAAGTTGGTTGTAAGGAACATCATGGTAACGGATATATTTCCAAACTTTTTCCGAACTCCAGTTAGCCAAAGGATTAAATTTAACCAAGTTACGTTCTTGAGTAGAAAAGGCGACATCGTTCTGAATTACAGGAATTTCGGCACGAGTATCAGGACTTTGATCTCTACGTTGTCCTGTAATCCAAGCATCTAGAGTTACTAGCTTACGACGCAGAGGCATAACTTTTCTGATACCACAGCATTCTTTATGACCATCTTGATAAAAGCTGAATAAACCTTTCTCTTGTACTAATTTTTGGACTTGTTGAGCATCAGGAAAGAGAATTTCTAGATCGAGATTGTAATGTTCGCGAACCCGATTTAAAAATTGATAGGTTTCAGGGTGTAATCTTCCCGTATCAAGAGAAAAGACTTTAACGTTTTTGGTTATTTTAGCAGCCATATCGATCAGAACTACGTCTTCTGCTCCACTAAAAGAAATAGCTATATTATCAAATTGAGAAAGAGCATATCTGAGAATCTGCTGGGGACTTTTATGAGCATATTCGGCTTGAATTGAATCGATTTTGGTTTCTGGTACTGATAAAATCATGATGAATTTGTTAGTTGTTGGTGACTTTGTTGTTAGTGGCTCGTGGCTCGTGGCTAATTTTTTCCAGTTCCTATTTCCTGAAAAAATTTTCTCATCTTTCATCCTTGACTGGCTACTTCTGATGCACAACATCAAGAAGTTGTGGACTACAAGGGGCTAAAAGAGAATGCAATTGAACGACATTCCCGATAATTGCGATCGCTGGTGTCTGAAATTGAGTAGCTGTTACTTGCTCGACAATATTATTTAAACTGCCGATAAGCTGTTCTTGGTCTGGTCTAGTTCCCCAACGAATTAAAGCTATGGGTGTATCTTCTGGTAAGCCTGCTTCTTGTAATTGCGTCACGATATAGGAAAGATTATGTACTCCCATATAAATCACAATAGTTTCAGCACTACTCGCTATCGCTTGCCAATTTACTTGGGGACGATATTTGCCCGCCATTTCGTGACCAGTGACAAATGTTACCGAAGAGCTATAGTTGCGATGGGTCAGAGGAATACCTGCATAAGCGGGGGCTGCAATTCCTGAAGTGATACCAGGTACTATTTCTACAGGGACACCCGCAGCAATCAGATCTCTCGCTTCTTCCCCACCACGACCAAAAATAAAGGGATCGCCTCCTTTGAGTCTGACTACTACAGCATTGGTTTGAGCTTTTGCGATTAATAATTGATTAGTTTCTTCCTGTAATAAAGAATGTCTTCCCCGACGTTTTCCCGCATCGATTTTTTCAGCTTGAGGATTAACCATCATCAAAATTTGGGGACTGACTAGAGCATCATAGATAACCACATCGGCAAATTCTAAGAGAGTTTTACCTTTGACAGTCATTAATCCTGGGTCGCCTGGTCCTGCACCAACTAGGTATACTTTTCCTCTACATTGGGGCATAACTGTATCTACAGTGTAGTTCATGCTAGTTTTATCCTGTCTGCAATGAATTGGGCTAAATCCACAGTTGCACCAAGGGGTTGTTCGAGAATTAATTCCACTTGAGGTAACTGCTGTTGTAGTTTGGTGACTTGAGAAGCAATGGCATCTGTAATTGCACCTTTAAACAAAACATGGGGTAAGATTGCTATGCTTTTACATCCAGCTTTTGCCAACATGGTGACGCGATTATATAGGGATGGTGATACCGAACAGTAAGCGGTTAAAGCACCTAATTGTTGTGCTGTGGCTTCTACTACCCGATTACCGTCTAAACGTCTTGTACCATGAGATATCAGAATTTTGGCATCGGCTTTAATTGTGGTTAAGCGATTTTGCCATAGTTTGACTAGATCGATATTTGTTCCCAAACAGGGTAACTGAGTGATTGATATCTTTTTTCCGATCAGGGTTTGAGCTATAGCGATCGCCCTGGGGAGATCTTCTGTAACATGAACTCCTGGTAACAAGAATAAAGGTAATAGTTGCAACTCTTGAGAACCAAGGGCTAACGCATCTTGAGCAAACTGTAAAATTTGTTGGTGTAAAGGTACAGAATTAAACTCTAAAGTTGCTGTATTGACTATGGGATAAGATATTTCGTCTGGCTGACTTTCAATCTGCATCCTAATCAATCGAGTGAGATGTTCTAAAGCTAATTGAGAGCGATAATCCCCACTTCCATGAGTAATTAGTAAGTAAGCAGGAGAAGTTAAGACCGTTGGGGAGGGATAGAGTTGTTTCATGGTTGGAGGTATCCGCGCAAGCTTTGCGCCCTTACATGGTTGTGGTTGTATGTAGTCGTATGTATCTAATTGATTAGTTGATTTTCGTAGAGTAGTTCATCTAAAGTCCCGATTTCTTCTACAAGATGAAGATCGTCGCAACCTCCCATGTGGCGATCGCTGATAAATATTTGTGGCATTGTTCTTCTTCCATTAGCTCTTTGTGCCATTTTTTCTCTTGCTGTTTCGTCATCATCAATGCAATACTCAATAAATTCGACTTCTTTTTTGTTTAATAATGCTTTAGCACGTTGGCTGTAGGGACAATGACTCCAGGTATAAATTTCTACTTTTGCATTCATGATTGATTTCCTTAGTGTTTATGATTTAATGTCTGAAGTGAAAAAGATCGGGTTCGTTGTTGGTAGTTCGTGGTTAGTTGTTCGTTGCTTTTAGGGAAACTTTTGATAAGTAATTTCAAGCTTTGAAGCTCCGAAGCTCCAAGCTAAGAACTTAACTATTAAAAATTTCACACCTTAAACTACCAAGGGACTAATTAAACAGATGCAAATTCAAAAGCATCACTGTCAAGCTGTAAATCGTTGACACCAGCAACGACACCGATTAATTCTGAGCTTTGTCCTTCACTTTCATAAAAAATAGAAGTGCCTAAGCTTGAAGACTCTAAGCTGTAGTCATCAGCACTACCATGAAGGCGAATTACATCTGATTCTTGAAGATCGAAATCTCTAATATTGGCAAAGTTTTTTAAGCCTAAAGTTTGGTCATTATCATCATCGTAGTAAACTTCCAGCGCATCTCCTAAGACAAAAGTATCCGCACCGCTATTACCTATTAGAAAATCTATTTCGTTTGCGCCAGGGGTAAAGGATTCGACGCTAACACCAACTAGTAAGTCGTCACCTCGATTACCAATTAAGAGATCTCTACCTTCTCCACCAATCAGCACATCATCACCTTCATTACCTCGTAATTGGTCTGCGCCTTCTCCTCCAAAGAGTTTATCATTGCCTCGATTGCCTATTAAGCGATCGTTTCCTGCTTCACCATAGAGAAAATCATTTCCTTCTCTACCTCTTAAGCGATCTCGATTTTCCGTTCCCACTATTAAATCGTCAACATCTGGTGCAGCGTAAGCCAAACCAAAGGGATTCAAGCCTTCCACGTCTGTAGAACCTTCTAGAACGGGAAGAGTGGGATCTTCTAGAGAATAAAAACTAACCTGACTTGATTCTCCTCCAGAATGAGTTAAAAAGAGCTTTTCGCCATCTCCTGTTAACCAAACATTATGGGGAACAGCAAAAGGAGTATCTACACCATCAAGATCGCCGACAATTTCATTACTGACACTATCAATAGCAAACAAGCCATTATCTCCGCCCCCAGGTAAGTTAGTGGTATAAATATATTTACCATTGGCAGTAAATTCAATACCATGTGCGCCTGGCTGTTCGATGGTGTCAACTTGAACTAATTCCGTACCTCTTCTGTCAAAGACTTCGATTCTATCACTCTCCGCAGCAGGTACATAAAGTAAGTTATTTTCAGGTGATAAAGATACGTGGGGGTCTTTACCAACATCCGCTGTATCGAGAATGGTAAAATCTCTCGCATCAATTTTGACTAATAAGTCAGAATCAGGGTTATTTTCCCGAATAACGGTGACATAAGCAAAATCCCCACTAGGATCTATAATCACATCATGGGGTAAAGCGTCTGCACCAATAACCTCTTCTGGTAATTCAACTCTAGTAATTTCCGTTTTAGTTTGGGGATCGATAACGGTTAAAGTATCATCTCGATCGTTAACCACCCATACTCGATCTTCTTGGGGACTCGCCCACATATGGAAATTACCCGCCCCAGTTTCGACAGTACCAGTTACTTCAAAAGTTTCGCTATCAAAGAATACTACGCGGTTGTTAGCGCGATCGTCTACGATAATTTCATTGGTACTGATTAGATTGTAGACATACATGGGTTCGGGAGTGGATTCTCCTTCACTAGAAGGCAAATCTACAGTACGGATTAATTCTCCTGTATCTTCGTTTAAGATTGAGATACTACCAGAGTTGCGATTGGCAATTACGACGCTTCCTGTACTTGTATTATGCTGACTCATCTTTTTTCAGTGATGTTTGCTTTGTGCTTACACTGAGTTAATAGTTGCGGGACGATTTTACTTGTGCAGTTTTTGCTCGGAAGAAAGAGGCAGAAATCTGAGATACTTTTCCTGAAACTCACATTCCGCAGAAAAATTTAATTTCTTCGTGATTTTTTGAGCAATTTAGTCTACACACTTTAAGAGATAGAGAATACAGCGATTTTAGAAACAGAATAAGAACTAATATATTATTTGGTGT
>NZ_LR213951.1 GCF_900659865.1 Hyella patelloides LEGE 07179 | reverse complement strand
TTTTTTCGCTTACTTTTTCAGCAAACCCTAAGTAGCTGTGCAGAATAAATTATACAGTGAGGACAGGTAATAGATACTGGGGAATGATGTACTTTAAAGGCAAGAAGATCACCCTATTCAAACAGAGGCAACCACAAGTCTGATACAGGAAGTTCCCAACCCAGAAGCAATTCTGGAAAAGTGATAATTTCTCCGTTTTCTATAACTTCTGCTTCAATACCAGGGCGATAGATAGTTACGCTTTGCTGGTCAGGATCGATTAATAATCCTACTCTAGTTCCCTCTTGTAAAAACAACTTGATTTTCGACTCTAAAAGCGATCGCCTGCTCATAGCAGATTTAACTTCCACAACCAGATCGGGTAAAACTTCGGGGTAGGTGCGGGGAATACGTTTGAGTCTTTCTTGCAGGATAAAAGAAATTTGCGGGGTAAGTATTTCTCCATCGGCAAGTTGGTATCCTGTGGTAGAACCAATTACGTACCCTAACTTGCGAGTTTCAACCCAGGTAAATAACCTAACGCTAAAGCGAGTACTTACTTGGCTAGTAATAAAATCAGGAGTTGATTCTTCTAGATACTCGCTAGTTATAGCAGCTTGATTTGACTTGTTTATCTTCTCCTGAGTTGCCATAGCAAACATCGCTGCCGAACCTCGTGGAGTAACTTTTAGTAATTGAGTCCTTAACTCATCTATATTTACCTTCAAATTTTCTAAGACTTTGACCGCAACGCAATCTGTTACTCTTAGTAAGCCGAGCAACAAATCTTCCGTATCAATCTCATAATGACTCAAATGACCAAGGGCTACATAACGATCGAGGGCGAAAGACTCTTCTACTGAATTATAAAGTGCTCGAATTGCTCTCGGAGTATAACGACTTTCTTGAGAAGTATGTCTTGCCTCACGATCGAACATTCTTTCTACTTCTGTTTGAACAACTTCTTTTGAAATCCCGAAAGATTTGAGAGTTTGAGCAGCAATTCCCTTATCTTCAGCGATTAATCCAATCAGAATTTGTGCTGTACCCGCACCGTTAGAACCTACGCGACGGGATTCATCTTCAGCAAGCTCCAGGGCTTTAATAGCACTGCGAGTAAATTTGGAAAATTTGGATCTGGCAATAGGACGCTTAAATGATGGAAATGGTGACTGGGCAAACATACTTTTTTCCTCCGTAAAGAAGATGGTTTCAATCGAAGTGTTAAATAGTCGAGCAATTTTGAAAGCCAAGGGCAGACTCGGATCGTACTTCCCTACTTCCAGAGCATTAATAGTTTGACGACTTACACCCAAACGCTTTGCTAACTCTGCTTGTGACCAATTGCGCTCAACTCTGAGAATACGTAGTCGATTTTTCATTGCAGACGAACAGACTTATATCTATAGACTTATATCTATAAAAATAACTGTTCTTTAGCCTTTATTTTAAAGTAAAGTTTAATTTACTTATTGTCAAGCTACCTTTACATAAAAATGCAAAATTAGATTGTCATATTCACATTAGTAAATTTGGCGTTGGTAAGTGCGTCGTGATTTTAATTTCGTTATGAATCACACACAACAAATTAGTAGGGGTCTGGTAATGTCAAACCCCTACATTAAAATCTCAATAGCATTTCATAATCAGCAATATCATAAATTAAAAGTCTCCTTCCGCAACTTGAAACACTGTTAAGCCCAAACTGCGCCACATATCTACTACTTGTTGGCGATCGTCTAAGATAAAAGAGATGTTGTATTGATTGCGGATAAAGCGATCGTAAATTTCTTGTTTAACGATGGAATCTTTTCGCATATCTCCTGTTTTTCTCATATAGATATGCTGATAGTTAACTCCATATTTTTTAAGCCAATTTTCTGTTTTTTCTTGTCCATCATCTGTACGACCTGAAACAATAATAATAGTCGTGCTAGATTGCCATTTTAAAACTGTTTTTAGCACTGGTTCATTAGGTAAATCCAAATCACAGTGATCGACATCGTAAGGACTTCTATTGTTCATAATGGCTAAAGTACCATCCATATCAGCAATAATGGCATCAGGTAATTCTGGGTTGTATTCAACTGCATTATTAGTCTGTTTAAGATGTTGTTTATACATTTTCATAATGACATCTTGTCCCACAGAGTTAGGTCTTTGTAAATCTCGTTTAATGCATTCTTCTACGGAAACTTGCAAGAAAGTTTGATTTACTTCTACTTGAGCTTTGCCTTTAACTAAGTTTTTAATATGTTCGATATTTTTCCCAAAGTTAGTATCATCAATAATAACGTGTTTACCAGCTTCTAAAGCTTTTAAAATGATTTCATCTCGCAGTTGCACAATAAATTTTTCATTGTTTTTTGTCCAATAAGAAGCATGACACATTTCTCTGAGTAAATCTTTATTAGTTCTGATCCATTTCCCTGGTTCTTTTAATAATAGTTTTTTGGCGAAAGAAGATTTTCCAGATGCAGGTAATCCTTGTAAAATAATTACTTTTTTCATGAAATAATAGATAATTAATATTTTTTAGATCGTTCAATAAAATACGTTTATTTAAAAATACAAATTTCAAAATCAAGATTATTGAAGTTTAGTAGTCATACTAGTAAAGTTGGAAACGTTCACCTTAACTCTTGAATAATAAAATCAAAATCAAGTTCATCTAAATTTAGTAAAGACTCTAACTTAGGTATAGAAGTATTTTTTAAAGACTCTTTAACACTACTTACTTTTCCTGCACGCAAAGCAAATAAAGTACCAGCATAAGGTAAGTGTTTAATAGCTAATGCAAAGTCTTTTTGTTCTGGGAGATTTTGATGATCTTGATAGGTAGTTTCAATATCTGCTACTAATTTTTCATATCTTTCAGTGATTTGCTGATGTAATTTAACGTATTCAGGAAAGTAGGTTAAAAACTCTTCTCCTTCATTAGTGATGACAATTTCTAGGATTTTGCGAGTAGTAATTGACGATCTAATATGAGAAAGCTGTACGTACTCAGCAGATTTAATTTTAATACGATTAAAATTAGTATCACAAACAATATAGCCTTCTCCTTCTAAAGGATCTAAGGTTGCTGTTGCTTTTATAATGGCAGATAGATCGTTAAAAGGATAAGTTTTGGCGATTTGCCAACTATACTTATTGCTCCAAATAAGTGGATTTTCTTCTTTTAATGTGTTGACATTTCGTACCCCATGAAGTGTTAATTGGTTCTCTAGTTGACGTACCACAATTCTGTTATATGGAGTCATCAATTCAAACATAAAACAGTATTCTATTTCTTGGGGAAAATCATAACCTAATTGTTGCCAAACTTTCCAGAAAAGCTTTTTAAAACTGTATTTTGAGGTGTTAACCTGACCGCTACCATCAGCAGTTCCACTAGATTGTACTCTCCATTCTCCCTGATAGAAAAAAAGAGTCATTAAGCTACCATCTAGTTTTTCATAGACTACTGCATTATCCCAATTAATCTTAGCTGCGCTCTGCTCTCCATAGTTAAAAAATTTGTCATAGGGATAAGAAACCACTGACCAATTGTTTGCTTCATCTAAAATAATTCCGCGACATTGCTGCACAATTAAATTTTCTAAGGGAGACTCAAGCTGAGAATATTTTAAACAAACGAGATTGGTAAATTCTTGATGACGATTAATCTTAATTTTAAATTCTGATTGTAAGCTGTCTAATCCTTTTGTTTTTAGGTAATTTTGTAACTCCATTATTTTTAATTTGTGTAAATTGCTAAACCTAAAGCGATTCTCCTTAATTTCCTCATGATGTTAAATAGAGCAAAAGGCAAAAGAAAGTTTTTCTCTAACCTCTCTGAATTTTTATGAGAAATGACGCGCGAGTGTTGACTGTATTGAAAAAACATTATAGCCTACAAATAGTATATTATACTACATTGTAAAATTCTTGTATAAAGCTTGTTTGATGCTCCTCTTCTTACTTCGTTTATACTCTCGTATTTTCTCGCTTTTAGAGAAATTCTAATTATGTCGCATATGCGAAGCGGTATCTTTTAGGACTCCTGCCATGATTAATTCAATTGATTGTTGAGTATGTAATTCCAACATTTGCTTTCCCAACATTCGTTTACCAGGGAAAAGATGTTTAAGACCCTCTCGACTTAAGAAATAGAATACACAAATGCCAATAATATCGTTTGCAGTCATTTTAGGTTCGAGAGAACGAAAGCTATTATCCGCAACACCTCGCTCTAAGATAGCAATTAATATTTCATCGATACTGTGAATATTTATTTGCTCGTAATACTTTCCCTGATTTTGCAGTGCTTCGTAACACATAATCATTGGCCAGTTGGGATTTTTGACTAAATTTGCCAGAAGACAGCGTACATATTGCTCTAGAGCATTTTCAGGAGTTAGGCTATCTAAGGAAAGTTCTTGAAGCGGTCGCATATAGGTATTAAATCCTCGTTCTAGCACTGCTATATACAAACCTTTCTTGCTCTTGAAATAGTAATAAATCATGGCTTTAGTGACACCAGTATTGGCTGCGATGGTTTCAATACGAGCATTAGCAAGACCATGTAGAGCAAATTCTTCTACTGCTGCATCCAAAATCTCTACTTGAGTAGCTTCGCTGTCACGACTACGAACTGTTTTTTTTGACGAGGAATTATTTTTATCAGAGTCAGCCATAAATACAATAACTTTTAACTTACCTTCGCGTTAATCAGCATAGAGATAAGTTTCTTGTTGTGTCAACGTACATACTTAATTCAGAAAGCTTGGCGATTCCTTCTATCTATCCCGTGTATAGTAGTTTTTGACCAGAGTCTTATTATAAATCTCTGTTTTCTTATGCCTAAACTTAAGCTGTCGGTCAAGTTTGCCAAATAGAGAAAATCCATTTCCGAGAAGAATGGGAATAAGAGTGATAATTATTTCATCAATTAGATCTTCTTGAAGGAAACTTTGTATTACACCACCACCATCAACGTATAAATTTTTATATCCTCGTTGATTTAATTGATTAATTAGCCTCTTTATGTCACCACTGACAATTTCAGCTTTATCAAGGATATGTTCTGGAAGTTTTGCCAGACTATTGCTCAATATAAAAACAGGTTTGTCATAGGGCCATTCATCAAAAGTTAAAACTTTCTCAAAGGTGTTTCTTCCCATAACTATGGCATCTATGCAACTCATAAACTCAGCATAACCATAATCGCTCTGTTCAGGATTGGGTAACTCGTATAGCCAATCTAATCCCCCATCGCTTGTCGCAATAAATCCATCTAAGCTTGTTGCTATATATACATAGTTTGCCATTAAATTACCTCTATGTTTGTGGGGTCGCCTAACTATAATTCTTAGACAGAGACTTTCTCAATATATGGCTTCTAAATCGTAACATTCTTGAATTTTTTGATTTATCTTTAATTGACAGTTAACTAAACATCGCGTAAGTTAGTTAATTAGTGAAATTTAGTTTTAATTAAAGAACAAATGCACTCAATAAGTAAAAAAATCATTTTAATTGGTGGTGGAATTGGTGGCGCAGCAACAGCATTAGCCCTTCACCGTAATGGCTTTTACCCTGTTGTTTATGAGCGTGTTCAAGAGCTAAAAGAAGTAGGTGCTGGAATTGCACTGTGGGCAAACGCTACTCATGTATTAAAAAATTTAGGCTTGTTAGAAGAAGCTAAAGAAATGGGGGTTCTCACCACAAACTATCAGTTCAATTCTCAAAAAGGTAAAGAGTTAGTTAATGTTCCTGTAGATGGTTTTGAGCTTCCAGTGATAGGTATTCATCGGGCTGACTTACATGAATTGTTATGGCGTAAACTACCTCAGAAGCAATTTGTTTTAGGAGAGACTTTTGAACGATTCTCGCAAGATAAAAATAAAGTTCGCGCTCATTTTACCTCAAGTTTAACGGCTGAAGGTGATGCTTTGATTGGTGCTGATGGTCTCAGGTCAAAAGTAAGAACCGAACTATTTGGCTTTAAACCACCAATTTACCGTAATTTTACAACTTGGCGGGGTTTAACTTCTCATGTTCCTGATACATATCGTCCTGGTTATATCAGAGAATTTTTAGGAAGAGGAAAAGAATTTGGCTTTATGATGCTAGAGCTAGGTCGTATGTATTGGTATGCAGCAGCTAAAGCTCCAGAAAACCAACCAGATGCACCAATGGTCAGAAAAAAAGAATTGGAAAATGTGTTTCAAGATTGGTTTTACTCAATTCCTGAATTAATCGCTGCCACAGACGAAACTGATATTATCAAGACCGATCTCTATGACCGAGTACCAGCTTTACCTTGGAGCAAGCAAAATATAACTTTACTGGGTGATGCTGCACATCCTACCCTACCAACTTTGGGACAGGGAGCTTGTATGGCATTAGAAGATGCTCTGATTGTAACTAAGTGTTTACTGGAATACCCAGAACCAACAGTAGCTTTTCAACAGTATGAATCTCAGAGATTTTCACGCACGAAGTCAATTGTCGAACAGTCTTTACTTTCAGGACAAATGGGACAGTTAGCGCATCCAATTACAGTCAAACTACGAGAAACGTTAATGAAACTAATGAAACCAGCTATTACAGATAGTTTTAAATCGCTTCATGCTTATAGGGCTTAAGTTTAATGCTTATTGAGGCAGATTTTAGAACATAAGAAGGCACATCTAGAAATACACACCAAAAAACTTCCATTCGTCTTCTGAATTCAATAACATTATTTTCGATAAGCCAAAACAAAACGGTCAATACCAGATAAATCCGCGATCGCTTTAATGTTATAATAATCCCCTTGATTAGATAGCATAGTGACTACTTCTTTAGCTTGTCCTGCCATCATTTCAATTAACCAAACCCCTCCAGAATGAAGATATTGAGGGGAAACGGTTGCTAAGTGACGAATTGCATCTAAACCATCTACACCACCATCTAAAGCTATGTGAGGTTCGTGGTGAAATACTTCTGGCTGTAGTCGGGGTAATTCTGCGCTGGGAATATAAGGAGGATTAGAGATCATCCCTGTTACCTTACCTTGAAGATGCTGCAAGGGATTCCACCAACTACCTTGATAAAAATTAATTTGTTGTTCGTTATCAGCTATTTTGGCATTTTTGCGTGCAATCTTGAGCGCATCATCACTGATATCTACTGCGTGAATTATTGCTTGGGGAAAGCTCGCTGCTAAAGCTATAGCGATCGCTCCGCTTCCCGTACCTAAATCCACCCAATGATTTACAGATTGTTGAGGAAGGTTGAGTTGCCGAACAATTTCAATAACTAATTCTGTTTCGGGACGAGGAATCAAAACCGCAGGAGAGACGTGAAATTGCCAATTACGCCAAGTTGTTTTACCTACAAGATATTGTACGGGGAGATAGTTTGTCAGGCGTTGTTGCCACAGTTGGGTCAGTTCAGGAAGAGGATAAGTTAAAGCAATAGTCGGGTAATTTTCAAAAGATTCCAAACGTAAAGTCAGAGAATCAAGAGTTGTCACCTCTTGCAATAGCCAATCTACTTCCTTAGCTGAAACCTTAGCTGCGATCGCCTTAGCTATAGCTTCTCTGCGCCACAAACATAGTTCTTTACCCGATACTGTAATCAAAGCCTTGAGATTGAATAGATAAGTTTACTGTTCTGGTTCTGGTGCTGTCTCTGGTTGTAGTTCTGGTGCTGTGTCTGGTGCTGTTCCTGGTTGTGGAGTAGTTGAGTTTTGCTGTAAAAACTGCAATGATTCGGTAGAAGGAACTAAAACTATCTTACTTAGCATCGGATCGTCATTGGTTTGTAGAGTCTGAATCACACCCTCTAAAGGAACAACTTCAATGTTCACCGAAGTAGCAAGATCGGGTTTTTGAGTTTTGAATTTCTCCACCATGTTTTCTAGCTGTTGCTTTTCAAAGAAAAAGGGAATTACTTGCTGTGAATCTCTTTCAATGGTTAGATAGCCATTATCCTCCCCTCCCTTAGCTACAAACAAAGGAACTCCTCCTTCGTATTGTGTACCAGAAATACTTTTAGCGTCATTAACGGCTTCTTCGTTAGGAACATAAGCAAAGTTAAGACCATTATTCTCAGGGTTATCTTGCGCTAATTTATAGACTTCTCCCAAAGATACAGGAACTACTTTTACTTTACTAGCCAATTCAGGATTTTGAGTTTGTAAACGATTTACAAAGTTATTCGCATCTTGTTGACTGATAAATACCCCTGCTACCTTGGCTTCATCCTCTCCAGAGGCGACTAAAGGCGCACCCTGTTCATCAGCAATGGTAAATACTGGTACGGGATTAAGCTTTTGTAATATTTGTTCTGCTGGTAAAGCCAATGCTTTAAGGTGAATTAGACCAGAACCTACAATAGCAGTACCTATCATACCCAAAACAGTACTGCGACGTATTAAAGACTTTATCATTATAATTATTTTTCCTCGTGATATTTTTGAATACTATATTTCCTATTGTGCTGATCTAATCGTAAATTACTCGACAACAAACAAAATTATAGATAGCTTCCCTAAGAGTAGATGTTTTCTGATTTATTCTAGTATTTTTTTTATTTGAGTCAAACACACAGACTCCTTGAAAAAATCTGTGATTAACTAGACTAAATAGCGGAACAGAATGTTTCTCAAATGTTTAAAATTCTTTCAAATTACTAAATGTTGCTTAACACTTTTTTAATATTTGTTAAAAAAATCCTGGGAATTCTTGACATAGAGATGTTAAAAAAAAATAGTCACCAAAGAAAAAACTATATATTTAGTCAACTACTTTAGTAATCTTACTAGAAACCATACTGAGTAAATATTGATGCGGTCGAAATTCCAAAAATCCCAGCTATTTCGACACTTGTTCTCTTTACCAACCATATTAATTTTTGCAACTCCATTAGTCTTGCTGTTACCATACTATGCCTAAAGTCCAAGAACCCTCTAAACCTAATGAAAATATTTCTAATTATGAATGGAATATTACTCCCTTAAGCGTCAAAATACTCATTGAGCATCTACAACAAGTACTGCAACAAAGAGAACACAAGTTAAGCAATTTGCAAGCAGAAAACCAGTGGTTGCGAGAACAACTAAATTTACAGCTCGAAAAATCTTCTCAGGTTGTGCTTCCTTTAGTACCAGAAATTTTACTGTGGGCTATGGTGGGTTTAATTCTGACTATTGGTGGTACTTTTGTTACAGCTTCGACAATTTCTGCTCCTTGGTTATGGAACAGTGAAGGAATTACAACCCAAAGTTTAGGAGTAAGTTTTCAAATTGGAGCAGTTTTATTAACTGGCTGTTTGGGAGGAAAAAATGCTGCTTTATTAGCGCAACTTGCTTATCTTAGTCTGGGTTTGTTAGGTTTACCGATCTTTAATCGCGGTGGAGGTTGGCAATATATTCTAGAGCCTCATTTCGGCTATTTATTAGGCTTTGTTGTGGGTGCTTGGATTTGTGGTAATTTGGCTTTTCAAAAGTCAGCCAGCATCAATGGTTTAATGTTGAGTTGTATTACAGGTTTTTTGTCAATTCATCTAGTGGGTATTGTTTATTTGGTTACTTTGTCTTTTGTTCATGGTTTACCAGCAAAAATTGGTTCCATATCTCAAGGAATTTATCTCTATTCTCTTGCTCCTTTCTCTGGACAGTTGGCAGTTATTTGCGGAACAGTAGCGATCGCATTTTGTCTGAGAAAGTTGATGTTTTCTTGATTTTGTTAGTGGTTAGTGGTTGGTGGCTTGTTGTGATTAGTTGCTAGTTGCTACTTGCTCGTCGCGATCGGTTGCTACTTGATGATAAATGTTCAATGATAAGGTGATTGGGTGATTACTGAAGCTAAAGGTTTAAAAGTTGAGATTAATTCTTGACGAGAAACTACTAAAGAAGGAAAAGAAGAATTACCATAGTTTTTTCCTATTTTTAAAGGGAAAATTTCTGCGCCATCCAAATTAACAAAAGAGCCTCCTGCTGCTTGCACAATCACCCACACGGCTGCAATATCCCAAATTTTAGGAGTGGCTTCTACTCCACCAATAGCAGCACCAGCAGCTACTAGCAGTATGTTATAACTGGCAACCCCAATCATTCTGATTTTGCAAGGGAAAGGTTTTTGTAAAATAGCCAAACTGCGGGCGCAGAGGTTAAAGAGATGACTGGGACTGGGATCGTCTTTACTGGTAAAAATAGGCTGATTGTTTAAGTATGCTCCTGTATCTCCTGTTAATCCAGAATCACCATACCAAAAGCCATGAAAAGCCTGTTTCAAACAAGGAATATAGACAAAACCAAACACAGGAGTACCTTTGTAGAGTAAACCTAAAGAAATACCCCAAACAGGTACACCACGGGTAAAGTTAGTTGTACCATCAATCGGATCGACAATCCAACACCAATCAGTATCGGGAAAGACATGGGTTGTTTCTTCTGTAAGTACTCCGTGGCTAGGAAATGTCGCTTGAATTGCTTCTCTTATGGTTCGATCTGCCCATTTGTCTGCTTTGGTGACTAGGCTACCATCTTCTTTCTGTTCTGCCTGTATTTTACCAAAATCCGTCATCAAGCGATCGCTTACTTCTTGAGTTGTTTGTTGGCAAAAATTTAAAACTTGCTTCCAGAAATCTTTCATTTTGATTGTTAGTTCTTAGTTATGGTGGTCGAAGGTACTTCGCCTTCGTCAGTCAGTAGTGCGCGTTTCCTATTAGAGTAAAGCACTCTTTGAAGTTACATCGCTAGACCCGATTGCCATAAGAAAATTAAATACCTGTCAACACTCGCTCTCGGACGGGGCGCGACAGTCTTGCAGAAGGGTTTCCCGACCCAGAGAACTGTCGCAAGAATGCTCATCACGCCGAGAGCATTTCCTCCCGTCAACATTAATACGGTTTATTTGGTCACAAAATAGAGTATTGCGATCGTGTAATAATTACCGCAGCAAATTGAATAAAGATTGCAAAGAGGAGTATCGAGATGAATTCATCAGCAAAAAAAATTAGAGCAATATCGATTGCAATTACCACCTCAGTTTTCATTCCAGGAGGTTCTGCTATTGCAGCCAACCTCGCCTATGGAGAGACAGCATTTAAAGAAGTTGAATATTTGGCAACTAATCTGGCTGGTCGTAGTGTTGGCACTCAAAAGGAACAAGAAAGTATAGATTATCTAACTCAACGCTTAGAAGACTTTGGTTACGAACCAAATTTGCAAGATTTTACCTATGAATTTTCTGGACAAACCCTCGAATCACCAAATATTATTGCCACAAGAGAGGGAACTTCAGATAAACAAATTATTGTGGGCGCACATTACGATAATGCACCTAGTAGTTCTACTTTAGATCGCTCTAACTTGCAAGGTGTCAATGACAATTCTTCTGGTGTTGCTGTATTACTCGAATTGGCGCAGCGTCTTGAAGCAAACCCAGAAAATACCGTTAAATTTGTGCTATTTGGTGCTGAAGAGATTGGATTAGTTGGCTCTGAATACTACGCCAACAACATGAGTCAAACAGAAATTGATAACACTCTCGTGATGGTTAATCTTGATAGTTTGATTATCGGAGATAAAATGTATTTTAATGCTGGCGCATCAGCAGCAACAGCTCCAGAATTGGGAGTCTACAGAGATCTTGCCTTGGATATAGCAGCAGACTTAGGTATTGATGCTGAAACCAATCCTGGTTTAAATCCCAACTATCCTGAAGGTACGGGCTGCTGTAGCGATCTTGAATCTTTTGATGGTCTAGTACCCGTGCTTGCAGCAGAAGCAACTAATTGGGAAATTGGAGAAAAGGATGGTTATACTCAAACAAGTAATCCTAATGTACCAGGTGGAGCAACTTGGCACGATCCCGCAACAGATAACCTTACCTTTATTAATGAGGTTTTTCCTGGGCTAATCGAAGAGCGCACTCAGAATTATACACAGGTTTTTGATACCCTCTTAAGTACTCTCAATGATTCCAATACTTCTACTTCTGTACCCGAACCAACAACTGCTTTAGGAACTTTCATCGCAGTAATGATTGGCGGATTACTCAGAAAAAGGGACGTTGATGAATAAGTAACTATCGACTGATATTATGTTTTGTTATTGATGAACAAAAATTACTCAAAAGCTAATAGCTACGAGTAGTATTGTTTTGTAATTCATTACTTAAAATTTGGTTAATTTATTAACCCGACTGGGTGATTTCAGATAAGTAGGCTTAGTGTTATCCTTAGCTGTTATAGCAATACGTCAGAGGGTCAGGACAAAAAACCCTGTAAGGGCGAATGGCTATTAGCCCCTGCTTTTAATGTTTAATGTTTAATGTAAGATACTAATTTTTACTTGTACTGCTATACAACTGAGAGAATACTAAGTCTACTTTGCTTAAGAATGCCATGAGAGCAGTAGGTAAGACATGGCGGAGCGCGATCTCGAAGTGGCAGGCTTACCGCCCACTCTATTTATGTCAACAAATTATTACTGCTCATGGTGGGCAAATTGGTGTTAGCAGTGAAGTTGGAGTTGGTTCGGCTTTTTGGTTTACTCTGCCAAGGTGCGACCAAAACCTCTGATTTTTAGCTTCTTTGCCAACCATTACATCGCCAACGTCTCCATAAAATAAGACCCAAAATAATCACATAAAGAGTGTGGATATCTTTGGCAATTATGCGCCTTAGCTTGGTTTTATTTTTCCTTATTTGGTCTGTAGGAAAGATGATGGTTCCAGAATTGACACAAAAAGTTTTTGCCACCTTTTATGCTGCTGAAATTTCACCTGCGGTTTCTATTGCTATAGGTGCGCTCCAAACGATAATTGTCTTAGTTTTCCTGACTGGACAATTTAAAACCCTCTCTTACGGTGGAATTTTGGATTAATGCTCAACAAAGTAAGTCTGTTTCTGCTTATTTAACAACGGCACAGTTACCTGAATTTATCGCTAATCCTCCAGAAGCAGCAATTATTGCTCAAATCCTCTTCTTCTAAGGAGAGAATTTACTTCTGGGAGCATGGAGTCCAGCAGCAGTTTCTTGTGGTGTTCCTTTCTTATTGTTGCCAGTAAGCGATCGCACAATAATTAATCTTTTTCCCTACGAATTTACTTTGAAAGCAGATAAACATAGTTCAGATTTGAATGCCATAGTAAATTATGAGAAGTTAAGATTGCAAAACTAAGCGGTCGAGCATTGCTTTCCAGCAATCATAATCACAGATATAATCAACACCGCACACTGTTTTGACCAAGGTTGAGCGTTGGTTGAGTAGTTGATGAATCTGTTTGCCTACCCGTGGAGTTTTAAGCCGATTACCGTAACTATTCCAAATCAGCTTGTTCTCCACTAGATTGACGTAATCGCTGATGAACAAAACATCTTCAAAGAAATACAGTGTAAATCCTGGGGTATGACCTCCTACAACTAGCTACTAGGTAAAATTTTAAGGGGTTTTTGTGTACAGTAATGTCGTAACAGGTGAGCGCAGAGGGTTGTTAACAATGAATCCAGATATAACTGTCCGCCAAAACCAGGGGTGAATAACTCTTGTTGTAAAGCTAGAGCAACACTACGTATAAGTGAATCGGACAAGGCGAACTGTGGTAGCAATTTCACAGAATATCCTCTAATCATGTCACTTACTTTTTGTTCTAAAGCGATCGGATTTAGACACAACGCTAGGTAAGAATGTGCTTGATTCCAACGCGCGCTTGATTCCAATTGAGCAGGAACAATAATTACATCCTCTAGTTTCATTTCTGCTTTCTGTATATGTCCTTCCGTTACCTGTTCCACATAAGTATTTGAAGAAACATTAGTATTGATCAAAATCAAATGCTGCTGAGAAGCACTCTTCGGTAATTCGGCTGGTAAATGATGATAATGAAGTAGCTCAATCCCTTTCGATAAAGTAGCGTGTTGTAAAAGTTTGGCACCGAAAACTTTCATCTCTACTTCGCTAGTGCAGTCAATCGATTCAAGTTTGGAAGGAAGCATTAAATAGGGTTTGCTGAATAACTTGACAACCTTGAGCAAATAAAGGTTACAAGGA
>NZ_LR213950.1 GCF_900659865.1 Hyella patelloides LEGE 07179 | reverse complement strand
GCAAAGCAGCCACTTCGTGACCACGAGGAACGAGTGAACCTCTCTCGCTGAGATATAGCGATCGCTATAATACTTGTAATTTTGTGTATTACATTTAGACGTGCGTAATGAGAATCGGATCGTCGATTCGTTTACCACACCCTTCGGGCTAAAGTAATAAGTAATAAGTAATAAGTAATAAGTAAAACCCGAAGTATGGTTTAAAGCCGAGGGCGCGTCATTTGAATTTAGTTCAAATGCTCGACTCGCCCGTTCCTGCCATTTATGGCGCGAAAATATAGAAATATAATTCAATAATTGAATCCTCGCTCTTTCTCCGCAGAGGTAATGACGAGTTACTCGTTACTTATTACTTATTACTCGTGAATTAATTCTAATTGAAGAAATCAAACCACTGAATAAATGCCAAATGATGAGTGATATAAAGATAATTAAGCGATGTTTAATGATAGATGATTGAGAATGAAGGATTACAAATCCGATGACGATTTAGAATTGCCAAGAAATCTGCCAAAAAATGAAATCACAGATTATGTAGCTTTAGGTAAGGAATTACAAAAACAAAATAAACTCCATAAAGCAAAGAAATCTTATCGTCAAGCTATAACTAATAATCCTCATTTATGGGAAGCTTATCAATGTTTAGCTGAATTATTGACTTCTGAAGGCAAACAAGAAGCTGTATTAGCTGTTTATCGTCAAGGAATTCGCGAAAATCCCCAAGATACCCGTTATATTTTTGCTTTAGCCAAAGCTTTATCCAATCAAAAGAAATGGCACTATGCCAATTTGCGTTACCAAGAAGCATTAAAATTAAAAGCTGATGAACCTTGGGGTTATCTTGACTGGGCAAAAGTTTTAGTAGAATTGCAACAGTGGCAACAAGCTCAGAATGCTACGATAAAAGCCTTACAATTAAAGTCAGATTTGTGGGATGCTTACCATCATTTAGGAAAAATTTTTCAGCATCAACATCAGTGGCAATCAGCCCTGAAAGCCTATAAAAAAGTAGTTCAGCTTCATCCTCAGTTTATGCACGCTTATATGCGGTTGGCAGAAGTTTATCGGCATTTAGAACAATATCAATTAGCGATCGATTGCTACGACTATGTAATTTATCATGGGATAGAAAAATCCCCCGTACAAGAACAAGCGATCGCCTGTTATGCAGCAACTTTAAAAGAACATCCTCATCCCACTTCACAACAATATTACGAATTGGGTACAATATATCGTGCAAAAAGTTATTTTCCTCAAGCAATTTCCGCTTATCAAAAAGCTATTAAACTCGACCCTCAATTCCAGTTACCTTATATTAGTATTCAATACACTCCTATTGGAGAAAAACAACTAAAACAAGTAGTTAGTTTTTATCGTCAATTAGTCGCCAAAAATCACAATATTCCTCTGGCTTGGGGTAATTTAGGTGATGCTCTTTCTCAACAGAACAAAATAGCAGAAGCTATTAATTGTTATCGTACTAGCTGTTATCAAAGAGTAACTAATCTTTATCCTGAACTAGCTAATTTAGATTGGCAAAAGCCCAAACAAAATGCACCAGATTTTATTATTGCAGGGGCATCAAAGTGTGGGACATCTTCTTTATATAATTATTTAAGTTATCATCCACAAATACTACTATCTCACAAAAAAGAATTAGATTTTTTTGGGCACAATTTTAATAAAGGAATTGCTTGGTATTTAGCTCATTTTCCTACTATCTGCGATCGCAATAACTTGTTAACAGGAGAAGCCACACCTAATTATTTACGCTTTCCTCAAATAGCTACCAGAATCAAAGCAACTTGTCCAAACACTAAACTTATTATCTTATTACGTAATCCAGTAGATCGAGCTATTTCTTGGCACTACCATAAAATTAATACAGGCTTGACTACGGGTAGTTTGGAAGATGCAATTTCTCAAGAAATTAAACAGTTAGAAAATCTGGATGAAACTGAATTGATGCAAGGAGGTTATCGTAAAATAGATAATATATTTTCTAGTTTCTATTACTATCAATTGAAAGCTTGGATGGAACATTTGCCCAGAGAACAATTTTTAATTTTAAAAAGCGAAGATTTTTATAGCAATACCGCCATGACCATGAAAGCTATCTTTAATTTTCTAGGAGTTAATTTTCAAGAATTAGAAGAATATTCTAAGGTCAATGTTGGCTTTTATAAGCAAGTAGATTCCGCAGTGAGAGAAACCTTGAAACAATATTTCAAACCCTATAATAGACAACTAGAAGAGTTTTTGGAACTAGAATTTAATTGGTAGAATTTTATGGTCAATAACAACAAAATTTGATTGGATTAAAAATCAATATCATGTCAAGGTAAATGCCAATACTGTTTCTCCACTAATTTAAAAGAAAAAGCGATCTTTTTCGCAGATTACAACAATTCTCAGAGACAGAAGGCATACCCAATCAAAAATCAAATATGAACCATCAACAAAAACCAGGATGTTAATGTGCCTCTCTAGAAGGAGAAAAGCTATATGTCAAATTAATCTTGAGTTGAAAAAATTTCCACCCCATTCCAGGTACAAAGCAAGTCTTTGTGTGGATTATTAGCAGCATTTAATCGACAATTATCGAGAGCATTAGCACAAGAACTATTGTTGGTGAGAATAAAACGATGATAGTCGCTTCCATCTCTCATATAACCTAGATATTGACCTAATTCAGTAAGCTGGGAGCAAGCAGAACTCGAAACAGAAGAAGAATTAAAAACAGTTGGGCTGTTTCGAGACTCAAAAAAGCACTGATATTGTATGGTGTTAACTGCGGTAAAAACTCCAGCAACAAAAGCAACAACAGTAAAACCTCGAATCAATTTTTTGTTACTGGCGGGGACTAATAAAGGAGTTTGGCTGAGATCGATTGAATTTAAAGCCGAATAAGCTGCAACAGCATTATTAAAGCGAAGTTCTTGCTTGGGATTTGTCATCTTTTCCAACCAGTGAAAGAATTGAGGATGTAACTGGGGCAAAAGAGACTTTAAGTTGATGCGAAAATTATCATCAATCAAAGTGCCGATCTCTGCGGATTTTGTGCGGGTTAATAAACAAACTAAAGTAGCACCCAAACTGTATAAATCTGTAGCTAAACTCAAACCGAGATTGAGAGCTTGTTCGGGTGGTACAAACCCTAAAGGACCGTGAGGGATTTGGTCATCAGATGCTTGTCCGAGTAATGCAGCAGAGCCGAAATCGAGTAAATAAACCTGTAATTGTCCGCTACTGCTATCTACCAAAATATTTTCTGGCTTAATATTTCGATGGATCAGTGGCTGGGGCTGCTTTTGGAGATAAATTAAAATTTCGAGCAGAGCTAGAGCGATCGCTTTTATTTGTTCTGGGGTAAACTCGATGGTATTTGTTAGGGGTATACCTTGTTTGTCTTCGCAAACCAAACAAAAGCTGGAATTCGTTTCAAAATAATCTAAATATTTGGGAATGCTGGGATGGTCGAGTTGTTCTAAAATTTCTTTTTCCCCACAAAAGGCATCGTATCCCGACCAATTTGAAGAAGTTTGAGCGAATTGGAATTCTTTAATCAGTACAGGTAAGTTAGTTGGGATTTGAATAGCCTTGTATGCAACTCTGCCGTTCTTATTATTAGTTCCTAACTCTGTTTCAATCCTATAGTTACGCGCTGAAAAATCAGAATAGTTGCTCATTGTTTTTCTTGACCAGTTTTTTAAAGGAACTGCTTTAATTATTTCAGAAGCTAATTCAATCTTAGTCTTGTATCTATCCTCTGTTTTGAGTTTGGTTGAAAAAGTTTTTAAAAATGATCTAAAAACTTTCCTCGTTGCTTATTTCTCATAATTCATCCCTTACTTAACCCAAGCAAAAAAAAAGCCACCTGTTATCAGGTGACATTACAAAAATAACTTATTAAAAGTAAATAATTATTTACTAAAAACTAGAATTCAGAACTGGGTGCGCCAGTACTAACACTAGAAGTAGCACTACCAACACCGATAATGTCAGCTTCTTTAACGAATCCACTGTAAGCTTCCATACCATGTTCGCCGATATCTAAACCTTGGATTTCTTCATGCTCAGATACGCGAATACCAATAGTAGCTTTGAGAGCAAACCAAACAACCCCACTGAAAACAATGGTAAAAGCACCAATAGCTAGAATACCAATGATTTGAGTAACAATGTTTCCTGTACCAAAGATACCCACAGCAAGAGTACCCCAAATACCACAAACTAAGTGAACGGAAGTAGCACCTACAGGATCGTCGATTTTAAGCACAGAATCAAAGAAACCTACAGAGAACACTACTAGAATTCCCGCGATCGCGCCAATCACAACCGCTTCCCAATAGTCAACATCAGCACAACCCGCGGTAATACCGACTAAACCAGCCAGAATACCGTTGATAGTCATTGATAAGTCTGGTTTTCCATCTTTGATCCAAGAGGTGAAAGTGGAAGTTACACCGCCAGCAGCAGCAGCCAAATTAGTAGTTACGGCAATGTAAGGTACGTTAGCAGTAGCAGCCAATTCAGAACCAGGGTTAAAACCAAACCAGCCAATCCAAAGGATCAAACAGCCTAAAGTCGCAAAACCCATGTTATGACCAGGAAGAGCGTTAGTTCTACCATCTTGATATTTGCCTAATCTCGGACCAAGAATGAAAGCACCCACTAAAGCAGCCCAACCACCAACAGAGTGAACCACCGTAGAGCCAGCAAAGTCAGAAAAGCCCATTTCGCTTAACCAACCGCCATCCCATACCCAGTGACCTGTAACAGCATAGGAAATAGCTACTAAAAGCGCACTGAAGATCAAAAATGCACTATATTTGATTCTTTCCGCTACAGCACCAGAAACGATGGTTGCAGCAGTGGCAGCAAATGCGACTTGGAACAAGAAAGATATTGCTTCAGGCACAGCAGTAGCAACTCGGATAGTTTCTTCTACACCATCTACTATTTGCGTAACCTCTTCAAAGGATTCCGCTCCAGTGTAGGGAATACTGCTACCGTTGAAGAAGAAACCACTCGTCCCAATAAAAGGAGTTCCTTCACCGTACATAAAAGCGTAACCCACTGCCCAGTAAGCCATAGTTGCGATCGCAAAAACAATTAAGTTTTTTGATAAAATATTAACCGCGTTTTTCTGGCGACAGAATCCAGTTTCTAACATTCCGAAACCAGCATTCATAAAGATTACTAAAACAGAAGCAATCAAAAGGAAAATTGAATCGAGAACAACTTGAAAATTAGTGTTAATTTGCTCTGGAGTCGCCCCTTCAGGTAAACCGTAGCCTTGAGCCTGAGCAGACGTATTCCAAACCACTATGATTAAGGCTGTCACGGGAATACAAGCAACCCATGTTGGAGAGAAAGATTTGAATATTGTTTTTAACCACTGAGGGGAATTAATACCCTTATTCGGTTTTTTCTTAGGTGAAATTTGGTAATTCATCTAAATCTTTAGCTAAACTTAGAATGTATATAGACTTTGTAACATTTGTAATTTTATAAAGGTTACAAAAAATCAAAGTTCTTACAGTTTGTAGGTTTATCTCCCTTTTCGCCGTAGCTAATTTTACTGATTTTTTACAATTAATTTGTTATTATTGAGGGTTTTATTGCATTTTGGTAAAAAAATTCCCGATTGCCAATTACGATTACAGTACTTAACTGAAATTAAAAAAAGGGGGATCGCTATACTGTCCCCCTCAATACTAAAAACTAGTTTTTAAGACTAAATTAAGTACTTAACTTAATTTTCCAGTGAATTTTCTAACAATCATAGTAAAGAGCAAATTCATAGGGATGGGGACGTAAACGTAATGGATTAACTTCTGCATCCAGTTTGTACTGAATCCAGTTATCAATAAAGTCTTCGGTAAAGACTCCAGAATCGGTTAAGAATCCATGATCGTTTTCTAAAGCTTCCAATGCGCCCTCTAAAGAACCTGGAGTAGAAGGAATTTTACTTAACTCTTCGGGAGACAACTCATAAATATCCACATCTAGAGGTTCACCAGGATCGATTTGATTTTTCACCCCATCAATACCTGCGAGTAACATTGCAGAAAATCCTAAATAAGGGTTAGAAGTAGGATCGGGACAACGGAATTCAAAACGTTTTGCTTTAGGGTTACTACCACTGAGAGGAATACGTACTGAAGCAGAGCGATTTCCTTGAGAAAAAGCCAAGTTTACAGGAGCTTCAAACCCAGGAACAAGACGCTTATAAGAGTTTGCCGAAGGATTAGTAAACGCCAAAATCGAGGGAGCGTGCTTCAAGATACCGCCAATGAAATATAAAGCAGTTTGACTCAAATCTGCATAACCATCACCAAAGAAAAGAGGCTGTCCGTCTTTCCAAATCGACATATGGGTGTGCATCCCTGTACCGTTGTCATTAAACAAAGGTTTAGGCATAAATGTAGCAGTTTTGCCGTGTTTACGAGCTACATTTTTAACTATGTACTTGTAGGTTAAAACATAATCACCTGCACTAATTAAGTTAGAGAATTTAATCCCTAATTCACACTGTCCCGCAGAAGCTACTTCATGGTGATGTTTTTCAATGGGAACACCACACTTAGCCATAGTAAGCAACATTTCACTACGAATATCTTGCAAAGTATCAGAGGGTGCTACAGGAAAATAACCACGTTTGTGATCGGTTTTATAGCCTAAGTTTCCGCCGTCTTCGCTTGCACCAGAATTCCAAATACCTTCTACAGAATCGATGTGATAAAAGCCTTCGTATTCTTTCTGACCAAAACGAACATCATCAAAAATGAAAAATTCTGGTTCTGGCCCACAGTATACAGTGTCGCCGATACCAGTACTCACAAGATAATCTACTGCTTTTTGTGCCAGAGAACGAGGGTCACGGTCATACCATTCTCCTGTACGAGGTTCTTTAATCGAACAAACCATACTGAGGGTTGGTACTTCCATAAAAGGATCGATCCAAGCTGTTTTGGGGTCGGGAACCATTGCCATATCAGAAGCATTGATTGCTTTCCAACCACGGATACTCGAACCATCAAAAGCCACGCCATCAGTAAAAGCATCTTCATCAATCAGGCTACGATGAAAAGTACAGTGCTGCCAAATACCGAATAAGTCTACGAATTTTAGATCGATTAATTCTATATTTTCGTCTTGAATCATGTTCAAGACTTCTTGAGCCGTTTCAGGCATAGCTCGCTCCTTAAAAAAGTTTATGTTTAATTGATCAACCTCGAATCATCCTAGAAAATAGGTGTATCAAGAGTTTGTGATTACCGTTACAGAATTACCACCTTTTACTCTGGTGAAAACCTTTAAACTTTACAAAAATGTGCCAAATTTAACAAAATAGGTAATCAGCCCAGGAAAAATTGACAATTAGGGGAAATTGTCGCCTATTTCTCTATCTTGATAGGCGATCGCTCTTGAGGAGCTATCTAGTAATACTGTTTGGTTAACAATTATTATTCTTTTAGTAGAGAAGAGCGGGAAAAGCGGGAAGTGGGGAGTAATTATCTCTCTATCAATTAAGTAAAGAGAGCTTATCTGAACAGTATGAACTCATTTGGCATCTTTATCAAAAAGAACATAATTCGTTTTTTGTAGCGTGAAAATCGATGTTGATATTATTCAAAGAATCTTTGAAAATTTGATATTTTTTATCAATAGAACAAAATAAGCAATAATTAAGGAGTACGAATAACTTCTCTTCTTTTTAATTTCATTTCTCTGGCTGTTGACTTGTGAGAAATTATTTCAGAAGTTTAAGATGTTCGACTTTTAATAACCGATAAGTGACAATCGGTGAAACAATATAAGAATTTGAGGGATCACCTCAACACTGTCAATTTGACGGGAGGAAATGAGGGAAGACCCCGCGTCGCCGTTATCCGAAGGTGTATCCTTTAGGGCAGGCGCAAGCGTCCGACTTAAACTGCGCGGGAAACCCACGCAGTCGCGGACTTGGGAATGCTTCCCGATGCTTCTGGTCAAGAAGCAGATTCCATTTATCCAAGAGATGGGGACTCCCGTGTTGACGAGCGAACTTGCAGTGCGACCACGGCACGACGTTTCGTCAGAATCGCGAACGCGCATCGAGAGGTTATCTTGGAGTACATTCCCAAGGGACTAATTCCGTCATCGCACGGCGGAACTTGTACGCGGTGTTTGCTAAGTGAGCATTCTTCGCCCGAAGCACGCGCGAGTTGACAGTAAAGATAATAATCAAGCTCACTTAAATTTAGTAGTTAATCTTGAAATTTGTTATTGGGAGAAATATTTAATGCGGGACGCAGTAACTAACTTAATCAAAAGCTATGATGTTTCTGGTCGTTATCTAGACCGGAATGGTATCGATAGTTTAAAACAATACTTTGAATCGGGTACTGCCAGAGTAGCGGTTGCTACTGCTATTAGCGGAAATGCAGCATCCGTTGTGAGAAAGGCAGGTTCGGAGTTGTTTGTACAAGTACCAGAACTAATTCGTCCTGGTGGTAATGCTTACACAACTCGTCGTTATTCTGCTTGTTTGCGGGATATGGATTACTATCTGCGCTATGCCAGTTATGCTTTAGTAGCGGGTGATATGAATTTACTTGACGAGAGAGTATTACAAGGTTTGAGAGAAACTTACAATTCTTTGGGAGTTCCTATTGGGCCAACCGTAGTAGGAATTCAAATGATGAAGGATCTGGTTAAAGAAATGGCTACTGAATCAGGTGTGGGAGATACATCTTTTATTGATGAGCCTTTTGACTATATGTGTCGTGAGTTAAGTGAAGTCTCTGTTTAGTATTAGTAGTAGTGGGGTGGGTATTGCCCACCCTAGTTTTGATTACAATAAAAAGTGTAGAGTCTAAATAGTTAAGCATGAGCGACGATCGCCAGCAAGATGGAACATTGCCTCAAGCTTCCCAAAAGCGAGCCGATCGAGATCGAACAAAACCAAACGCGATCGCGCTTTTTTTCCAAAATAACCAAATTACCGATTTCTGGGACAATGCTAAGCAAAAGTTACAGCAATTAATCCCTTGGAACGATGTCACTAAAAATGCAACTAAGTGGTTTAGTGTTAGTGATGAGCAAGTGGCAACAATTTTATCCGAAGTTAGAAAAGAATTACCTACTACCGAAGCTTGGTTAATCGGCAAACCCCAAGCTGGCAAAAGTTCTATAGTTAGGGGTTTAACGGGAGTTTCTGAAGAAATAGTCGGCGAAGGATTTCAACCCCACACTCAGCATACAGAGCGTTATGCCTATCCTTCCGATGATTTACCCCTCTTGATTTTTACTGATACAGTGGGTTTAGGCGATATAGAGCAAGAAACTGAGACAATTATTGCAGAATTAGAAGCAGAATTACAAAAAGAAGAAAAATGCGCCCGTATTTTGCTTTTAACTGTCAAAATTAATGATTTTGCTACCGATAGCTTAAGACAGGTTGCCCAACAACTCAGACAAAAATATCCGCAAATTCCCTGTTTACTAGCAGTCACTTGTTTACATGAAATTTATCCAGCAAGCATCGATAATCACCCTGAATATCCGCCAAATTACGGGGAAATTAAACGATCTTTTGCCGAAATTGAGTCTTCTTTTACAGGATTATGCGATCGCTTAGTTTTAATTGATTTCACCCTCGAAGAAGATGAATACGAACCTGTATTTTATGGTTTGTCAAGCTTGCGAGATAATTTAGCCGAGTTGCTACCCAAAGCTGAAGCTAATACCATTCATCAGTTACTAGATCGCGGAGTAGGAGATAAATTGGGAAATATCTATCGAGATACCGCCAGACGCTATATGGTAGCTTTTTCCACTATGGCTGCTACTTTAGCTGCTGTACCCCTTCCCTTTGCGACAATGCCAGTTTTAACCGCTTTACAAGTATCGATGGTGGGATTGCTAGGTAAGTTATACGGACAAACCTTAAGCCCTTCTCAAGCAGGAGGTGTAGCTAGTGCGATCGCTGGTGGTTTTTTCGCTCAAGCAGTTGGTAGAGAATTGATTAAATTTATTCCTGGTTTAGGAAGTGCGATCGCTGCTTCCTGGGCTGCTGCTTATACCTGGGCATTAGGAGAAGGAGCTTGTGTCTATTTTGGCGATCTTATGGGAGGCAAAAAACCCGATCCCCAAAAAATTCAGTTAGCAATGGCAGAAGCCTTTAATGCTGCCAAAGAAAGATTTAAAGTTGGTTAATTATTGAGAAGAGACGTGTCTTGATGCGTGATTATCTATTACTTCCTCATCCCTCATCCCATTGTAGTAATTCCACTCCTCAGCCAATAGCAGCAATCAATAATCTTTTTGAAAAAAAACTATTATTTATCTGACCTTAAAAGTACGGAAATCCACCATTATAATTTTGAGCGCGAAGAATAATTTGGGTTGACAATTGATATTGTCATAAAGTTTCTCTCTAAATCAAAAAAAATTGATTTGAATATAGTTGAACTTTTTAGAAACAACAAAAGTCTAAATATATAGTTACATAAAGTTGCAGCGAGATCGGTATATAGAGTTAGCTGGCACTAATTTCGTTAAAAAATCATAATTCTTCCGAGAATTAATTTTTTAAATTGAGTTATCGATCTGCAAAAACTTTTCTTATATTGCAAGGAGTCATAACTGTACCAATGCCTACAGTAAACATCGACAAACAAACCAAAACCGCAAACTACTCGGCAGATATGGTGAGAGCTTATTTGCATGAAATTGGTAGAGTACCTTTGTTAACCCACGAACAAGAAATTGTTTTTGGCAAACAAGTGCAGTCTATGATGACCCTGGTAGAGAAGAAAGAAGCAAAAGAGAAAAAGCTGGAGCATCAGCTAAGTCTGAAGGAATGGGCTGATTTAGTTCATAAGAGTGAAGCAGAACTAAACAGGGTTGTCAAATTGGGACAACGAGCCAAAAAGAAAATGATTGAAGCCAATTTACGTTTGGTAGTAGCGATCGCTAAAAAATACCAAAAGCGTAATATGGAATTCCTCGATTTAATCCAAGAAGGTAGTCTTGGCTTAGAAAGAGGAGTGGAAAAATTCGATCCCACTAAAGGCTATAAGTTCTCCACTTATGCTTACTGGTGGATTCGTCAAGCCATTACAAGAGCGATCGCTCAACAAGCTCGTACAATCCGTTTACCAATTCATATCACGGAAAAACTCAACAAAATCAAAAAAACCCAACGAGAATTATCTCAATCTCTCGGTAGAAGTGCTACTCCAGCCGAAGTTGCCAACGAGTTAGGCTTAGAAACCGAGCAAATTCGGGAATATCTTAGTGTTGCTCGTCAACCCATTTCTTTAGATGTACGGGTGGGAGATAATCAGGATACAGAATTGTCAGAATTGTTAGAAGATGATGGCATTTCTCCTGACAGATACGCTACTCAAGAGCTTCTCAAGCAAGATCTATACAATCTGATGGCTGAGTTGTCACCGCAACAAAGAGAGGTCTTATTTCTCCGTTTTGGCTTAGAAGATGGCAAAGAGTTATCTTTAGCTAAAATCGGTCAAAGAATGAATTTGAGCCGTGAAAGAGTGCGTCAACTAGAACATCAAGCTCTAGCACAACTCAGAAGAAGACGTGCTTATGTTCGCGAATATATTGCTAGTTAGAAAAGCTGTTAGCCATTGGCTATCTGCTGAATTTTAAAATAACCCCTGCTAGAAGTTATGAGTCTTTTGGTAGGGGTTGTTTATTTTGAGAAATTAGCGGAAATGAGGAGAATTAAAGGTATGATTTTAAGATTTAATAGTTTGAAGTGAGGGGAAGAGTTTCTCTTCAGCCCAATCGCTGGTATGTTTGAATACACAATTTTCGATTAAAGAAACCGTCGAAACTTTCAATTATTAAAAACATAGACCTGAGAGGGGTAAGGAGGTTAAAGGAGACGGGAAACTTAGTAATTGTTTACTGATTAGGCGGTTAGGTGATTGCTCAATTACTGTTTATTATGATGTTTGAGAAAAAAAATATTAACAAACGCTGGATATTACCATGATTTGTTCGTAAATATTAGCTAATTACAAGCAGTTCGTGGCAAAATAACCATCATATCGAATTGTATGGTCTGGAAAAGGTGTCAGCTAGACCCATAAATTGCTCAAAAAGTGGTGTAGGAGTGAAGAGATGACACTATTGAATGAAACCTTGAATGGTAAAAATGGTCAAACAACCTCTATGGTTAATACAAAAAAACTAGGTAAATCTAGTTCGTATCCTACTAGGGAAGCTATAGAAGGTTGGTTGATTGATAAAATCGCAGACTCATTGGAGATTAAACCCCATGAAATAGATGTGCAAAAAGATTTTGCTGACTACGGTTTAGATTCTGTTGAAGCAATCAATATATCAGGAGAGTTAGAAAATTATCTGGGATGTCGTCTTTCTCCTACTTTACTTTGGGATTACCAAAGCATTGAAGCCCTAGCAAAATATTTGGCTACTCCACCAGACAACAATAGCTTTGATGGAGATGCTAATGGCTTAGATGTCGTTTCGACAATCCCTGAGTTAGATTTAGATGATTTAAACCATTCTGATGGAATAAAGCAAGATTTAGGCACAGATCGAGCTATTCCAGAAGAGTATTATAGTTTTGATAAACTTCCTGAATATCAAAAGCTACAAGAAGATTTAAAACAAGTTGCAAGCTTGGGTAATGGCAATCCCTTCTTTGTTTCCCAGGAAAGGGTAGTTAATGACACCACAGTAGTTGATGGTCGTGAATTAATTAACTTTGCCACTTATAACTATATCGGTATGTGTGGCGATCGCAAAGTAGACCAATCAGCCCAAAATGCGATCGCTCGCTATGGAACATCTGCTTCTGCTAGTCGCTTAATTGCGGGAGAAAAACCCCTTCATCGGGAGTTAGAACAAGCCATAGCGAATTTTATCGGTGCGGAAGATAGTATTGTCATGGTAGGAGGACACGCTACCAACGTGACGACTATTGGTCATCTGTTTGGCAAAGATGATTTAGTACTGTATGACGCACTTTCCCATAACAGCATTTTGCAGGGGTGTTTTACTTCAGGAGCAAGTTTAGTTGCTTTTCCCCACAATGACTTTAATACTTTAGCTGAAATTTTACGCGATCGCCGACCTCGTTATCAAAAAGTTTTAATTGTTATTGAAGGGGTATATAGCACCGATGGAGACATTGCCGATCTACCTGCTTTCGTTGCTCTCAAGAAAAAGTACAAGACTTTCTTAATGGTAGATGAAGCTCATTCTATGGGAACAATCGGCGATACAGGACGGGGTATCAGCGAATATTTTGGCGTTAATCCCAGTGATGTCGATATTTGGATGGGAACACTCAGTAAATCTTTTGCAAGCTGTGGAGGTTATATTGCTGGCTCTAAGGCTTTAATTGAATATCTTAAATATACTGCTCCTGGTTTTGTCTTTAGTGTGGGGATGTCTCCCCCCAATGCAGGTGCTACCCTCGCAGCGATTGAAGTGCTCAAAGCAGAACCTCAACGAGCGGTTCAATTGCAAAATAATGCCAAACTGTTTTTATCTTTGGCAAAAGAAAAAGGATTGAATACGGGGATGAGTAAAGATTCTCCTGTTATTCCCATTATTGTCGGGAATTCTCTTAAATCAATTCAGTTATCCCAAAATATGTTTAAAAGGGGGATTAATGTACCTTTTATGATTTATCCTTCTGTACCTCAAAACGGCGCAAGATTACGCTTTTTTGTGACCTGTAACCATACAGAGGAGCAAATTCGTTTAACGGTAGATATTTTGGCTGAAGAGTTGACAAAGTTGAATTTTAATGGTTAATTTTTGATTGCTTTTAGCTTAAATTCTTTAATTAGTAGGGTGGGCAATGCCCACCTTATTTTATTGAAATTTTCAGGGAAAAGATATTTTTAAAATTTAATTGTTGTCGATCAAAAACACTTCTACCCACCTTCCGCACGTCAAAATGTAATACTTAGGAATTCAGGAACATTAAGCAGTTAATCCTTAAGAAATTCAGCCAAAATAATTGTTT
>NZ_LR213949.1 GCF_900659865.1 Hyella patelloides LEGE 07179 | reverse complement strand
CAGGATATCTATTATTTCCATGTAATACTTGGTAATTTCTCTGTTTTGCTACTTAAGTCTTTTGTACTAATCAGCTGAGATAAGATTACGCTTGAAACCTTAAATGATTACTTTCGCCAACAGTATCTGTAAAGCTTTTACGGCTCAATAAATTGAGCGATGACCTCAGATCCGCCCCTTAAAAGAGGGCGGTTTTACGGTCTGCGGATGATAAATTAATTTTTGGATGATCTTTTGCACAATCTCAAGGAGCTTTATCTTTATTGTTTTGAATGTTTTTTCTAACTTTTTCGCTTTTCAATCTTTACAAAACTCTATTATGCGAGAAAGTGAACCACTTGTAGTTCGCCATGCATTAGGATTTCCTCCTTGCTTTAAATATTTTGACATCACTTTAGGATCGCAGATGTTTCTTGGTACTATTCCTATACGACTTAATATTCCCCACTTATAAGAATTAAGCAACATCAATAATCCAAAAACAACAATTGAGCCACTTATTACTACTCCCTTTAAATTGAAAGACTTTACTTTAAGAGGATTTTTCTGTTTTCCGTTCAATACAGCTAAAGCTTCTTGAGCATCCTTAAATCTCTTCTCTATCTCTGGCTCTATTATTATTTCTAGCCAGTCGGCAAAATCTTTACTAATGTTAACGCGAGAGCGAAATTGAAGATATAAGCCATCAGTAGATAATTCTGTAGGGGAAATATGAGTTAACAGAAATAAAATAGTTGCACCCAAACTATATAAATCGCTAGCAGTTGTAGCCTGTCCTCTAAACTGTTCGGGAGCAATATAACCATAAGTACCCACTACTGTGCTGCTACCTGTTAGGGTACTGTAATAAGTGTTTTTAACTGCACCAAAATCAACCAAAAAAATCTGACCATCTGCTTGTCGAATAATATTAATAGGTTTGATATCGCGATGAATTATTGGGGGCTTCTGTGAATGAAGATAAACTAAAATTTCTAATAGTTGTTGAGCTATTTGTTTAACTTCTGTTTCTGTAGCTCGCCACCCATCTTTTACCCAATCAGCTAAAGATGTTCCTGGTGCTAATTCTTGTGCAAGATAACAATAACGATTATCAGCAGTATCGATAGTGAAATATTCTATGTAACTAGGAATCGCAGGATGTTCTATACTTTGTAAAACTTGAGCTTCTTTCTCAAATAAATCTATTTGTTTCCAATCTTGCAAGCCTTTAAGAGCCAGAACTTTTAAAGCGACTTGTTGTTTACTTTTAAGATCTTCTGCTAGATAAGTAACTCCCCATCCTCCCTCACCTAAAATTTCGATAAGGCGATATTTATGATTAATAATTTTTCCTAGCTGAGAATCAAATTTCATCTTGGTTAGCAAACAAAGGATACAACTTTTATTCTTTTTCCTAACACGACAAATGTCTGTCAATCCAATCTTTAATATCTGCTAATACTTCTTGGCAGTTCAGATCGTGATGCAGTTCGTGATAGCTACCAGGATACTCATGTTTTTCTTTATCTGCTAGGTTTAAGCGTTCAAAAAAAACGCAACTACTTTTAGGTAAAGTTACTCGATCTGCGCCACCATGAAGAATTAATAAGGGAATTTGTAGCTCTTTGGCATGAGCGTTAATCCAGTCAATAGTTTTTAACAATTCTGTAGCTAATCTGGCAGTACCTTGACTATGACGTAGGGAATCTTGTGCCGAAGCAGCTATTATTTCTGGATTGCGAGAACACGCAGAGAAATCTATCCCTGTATCTAGAGCAAAATTAGGCAAAATAGATGATAGTAGCTTGCTGATAGCTATTTTCCAATTAGAAATTCCTAATCCTAACGCTGGAGACATCAAGATCAATCCTTGGATAAAATTTGGTTCTCGTAAAGCATAGTCTAAAGCAATTGCTCCTCCCAAACTTTGACCCATGAGAAACAAAGGAAGATCGGCATTTTCTGCTGTAACTAAATCGAGAAAAGCTTTTAAATCTGCACGAAATTCTGCCCAATTATTAATATAGCCCCTTTGTCCAGGCGATCGCCCATTACCCCGCAAGTCGAAACTATAGACAACATAATTGCACTCCAGTAAATATTTCACCATTCCCCTAAAAATGCCACTATGCGCTCCGTGTCCATGCACAATTACTAAGACTGCTTTAGCTAAAGCTGGAGGGTGCCAACTCTGATAATAGAGCTTGAGTCCTTTTGCACCTGGGAAAGTTCCCTGCTTATTTTGGTTTGTCATTATTGTCATGATTAAAATACTGATAGCTTTGACAACAAATTACATAATAAAGCCAGGAGTGGTAATGTTTTGATCGATAACCACTACCACTAACAATCACATTAATTTTCACCCCAAGCAATACCTCCAATACGGCGAGGATCGGCAGCAGCAGTTAATCCCTCATTAGGATGAGCCATAGCAGCTTGAACCCCGCCAAAATACATCGAAAGCCCTTCAAATTGACGGTTAGGGATACCGAGTTTACTTATATCTAGACCAGTTTCCAAGGCAATAGTAGGAATATTATTAAAAACTTCAAAGTGTAATCGAGGATGGGATATTGCTTGCTCCAAAGACATATCGAGATCGATAAAATTAAAGAGAACTTGAGCGATCGCTGTTGTAATACGAGATGCTCCAGGAGAACCAATTGCTAACACCGTGCCATTATCATGGCGACAAATAGTAGGTGCCATATTAGAAGTAAGACGAGTACCTGGAGACAGATCGTGTAAACCTTGAGGGTGCAACTCAATTTCTCCTAAAGAATTATTCAACCATAAACCCGTACCCCCAGCCATAACCCCAGAACCATATCCAGAAGAGGCAGAAATTGAGCAAGCTAAACCATCACTGTCCACAGCCGAAATATGAATTGTGGAGGGGGATTTGGTTAACTGTTGCCAATCCTCTTGGGCTGCCATTGAAAGTAAACGGGCTGCTTCTTGAGTAATTTTATCTTTGGTGGCACCTTCTAAATAGTTACTGCGGTATTGTAATACTGCCTGTTGAATCTCGGCTATTTCTTTAACTGTGGCTGCGTTCCATTGTGTTAGAGATCGCTTTTTGGTTAATAAGAGCATTGCTGCCAAACAAGTGCCACCCACTGCGGGAGCGGGATTAGTAGCAATCGACCAATCTCCGATCTTAATCATAACAGGCGATCGCTCTATGGCTTGATAATGAGCTAAATCTTCAGCAGTCAGCAATCCTTGATTAGCTTGAATTTCTGAAGTAATTTTCTCTCCTAATTCTCCCCGATATAAAGCATTCACTCCTTCTTCGGCAATCAGTTGTAAACTCCGAGCCAGTTCGGGAATTTGAACCCGATTTCCTAACGTTAAATGGCTACCATCAGCTTTATGGATAACTCGATAGCTATCGGGATGCCAACCAAAAATAACTTGATGAGTATAGGCAAAATATTCTGCTGCCACCCTAGATAAAGGAAAGCCTTGGATCGCCTGCCGTTGCGCGGGATTAACTATTTCTGACCAAGGGATATTACCATACTTTTCTGCTGCCAAACCCAAACCTGCAAATATTCCAGGGGTAGCCACCGAACCATAGCCCACCATAGTACTCGTACCACCACCATAAGCGAAAAATGCCTCTTTCATGCCACTGCCAAACTTGACCGAATTTAATCCCCGTCCAGGCATCTCTGCATAGGCATCAATGGTAATCGGGTTTTCTCCTTTGCGCCAAATAGTAATAAATCCACTAGCACCAGGGGCAACAATCCCTAGGTTAGTACACATAGAGGTCAGAGTCGCAGCAAGAGCAGCATCAACGGCATTACCTCCGCGATTGGCTACAGCAGCACCAGCATCAACTACAATCTGAGCATCGGAAGCAATAATAACTTTTCGTGGCATAAGTTGAATCAGGAAAAATTAAGCAGTTTATCGCTCTTGAATAGGAAGGATTCGTCGTTCGCCACAGCTTTTGGGGTTAAATGCAGCTTTGACACTATAAGAATAGTTTATTTCGGGATGAAAGTATGAACTATAAAGGAAAACATATTGCATCGCTGCCATAGGAACTTGTTGGGGAAATTCCACGTGTCTACTAATCAGACAGACCCGATCTCCTGCTCCAATTTGACTGAGTAATTCTGGTTTAACGCCCTTTAAAATTTGTTGTTCTAAGCTTTGAAAAGATGGTTTAGTATAAATACCGTGTATTGTGCTTAAAACAAAAGTGAGAAAAATAGCATAGACTAATCCCATGTATTTAGGCTGTAGCCATTCAGTCATATGTATCGGACGAGAAATGAGATATAAGTTTAAAGATACTAATAAAATCATCCAAAACATAACGTATCTCAATTCGTGAGATTGGGGAAAGTAGGCGGTAATGAGCGACATCATCACTACCATAACTAAAGCGGTTCTAGCTTCGAGTAATTGAGTATCTTTCAACAACAGCTCGTAGATTGATAAACCTAAAAGTAACAACAAATTAAAAACGACATAAGCACCAAAAAATCCTCCCATACGATTGCGTTCTGGTTCTGAACTACCTTGTTCTGTTGACCAGGGCGCGGATTTAATTTCTAATATAGAACGCAGCCATTTTTGCCCTCTATTTCCTCTTTCAGATACTTCTGGTGCTAATTTGTGATTAAGCACAATACCTACTACTTCAATTTTTATAGGATAAAGAGGGTTTCCATAAAGAATGATATTTTTGATGGGTGTAGCAAAGATTAGTAGGAAAGCCAAAATACCAATCGGTACAAATTTAAATAACTGTTTGCCTAAAATTTTAGTTTGGCTAAAGCAAAGCCAACCTAGTCTGACAACGACAATACAAACAGTCGCTAAAACCAAGGGTTGTAAATGTGTTTTAACATTAGCTGCTGTTGCTGCTGCTAAGACGGCAATTAATAATTCTTGTTTTTTCGGTAGTTGCTTTTGCTTAAACAGTTTGTAAGCGATCGCTAGCAAAATTGAAAATCCCATGCTGCCAGGTAAATCTACAAGAGAGCTAGTCGTGTGGGTTAAAACTAAGGGAATAGCTAATAAAGCGATCGCCGATAAATATAAAGGAACTTGAAAATTAGTTTTGAGAAAAAAAAGATAGATAATTAGACTCAAAAAACTAACTAAATTAGCTGTTTGTATCCGTCCTGAAACTAACCAAAAAAAACCTTGTAAAAAATGTGCTAAAAGAGGAAAACCTTCAAAACGAGGCACAAACCACTTTTCATCACCTAAGAATAATTCTGGCGGTACAATTCTCCAAATTCTGGCAGCAAAAGGCAAATGGTACCACCAGGAGTCGTAACTAAGGTCTACATCAATAATTGCTTTAAAAAATAAAGAAGTAATAACAATGAATGCAAATACTTGCAACATTGTTTTGACTCCTAATCTTTGATTTTTCACGTAGAGAAGGAAAAGTTTATCCAAATTATATTACACAAATAAAAAATAACTAATTAGAAATTAATTAAATTGAGAAAGTTGTGAAGAACTCAAGTAATTTTGTTGAATAAGTGTTTCCAAACCATAACTTAAGGAGCTAATCTCTGAATATCCCAAGCGGATTCAATATCTAAACGAGAATATAAAAAACGATCGTGTAGTCGATTTGGTCTGCCTTGCCAAAATTCAAAACGATCGGGTACAACTCGATAACCACCCCATGCCGAAGGTAGAGGGATTTCCTGGTTGTGAAACTTGCGTTTGATCTCATCAAATTTCATCTCTAGTATTTGGCGGGAAGAGATCGTCGTACTTTGTTGCGAACACCATGCTCCTATTTGACTACCTCTGGGACGAGTGGCAAAATATTTGAGAGATTCGGCAGTAGAAATTTTAATAGCTTTTCCAGAGATTTGTATCTGACGTTCTAAGGCTACCCAAAAAAATAGTAGTGATACTTGGGGATTTTCTGAGATTTGAAGAGCTTTTTTACTTTCGTAGTTAGTAAAAAAAACCAACCCCTGGCGATCAAAATATTTTAAAAGTACTATCCGTTGTGAAGGTTTACCAGTAGTTGAAACTGTTGCCAAACTCATGGCATTGGGTTCTGGTAGATTGGCAGCACAAGCTTGTTGAAACCACAATTCAAATTGCTCAAAAGGATCTAGAGCTAGTTGTTCCCTTTTTAAACCTTCTAAAGTGTATTCTGTTCTTAGTTCGCCAATATCCATCTGTTTGTTAGGGGTAGTGGTTAGTGACCCGTTCTTCGTCCTCATTCCTCAAAAGGAGCAAGGATACCGAACAAGGAAAAACTTCTTTTAACTTTTTCAAGAACGGCAAAGAGCATACCTCGATTTCATTAACAGTCCTCGTTCCTTAGTTAACAAATCCTGATGATTATCAATTACAAATTAAAGTTATGCTTATAGTTATTGACAAGCTAAGCTGAAATTAGCTTCAGACAAAAAATATTTAGAGTTATTTTGTTTTAGTTATATAGTTAGCTGTATCTGACCGCCATGAGAATTCTCTTGATTGAAGATGACGAGCTAATTGCTCAACAGATTGTCTCAAAGTTAACCCATCAAAACTATACCATTGATGTTGCTGCTGATGGTCAAACGGGCTTAGATCGAGCTGCGGATTTTCCTTACGATCTAATTTTGTTAGATGTAATGCTGTCCAAGATTAATGGGATTAGTATTTGTCGAAAATTGCGATCGCAAGTAATTAAGACTCCGATCCTACTGTTGACTGCTCAAGATAACAGCACCAATAAAGTTATGGGGTTGGATGCAGGGGCAGATGACTATTTAACCAAGCCTTTTGATCTGCAAGAGTTATCGGCACGGATCGGGGCTTTATTGCGACGAGGCAATACATCATCAACACCGATTCTCAAGTGGGGAGATTTGTCTTTAGTTCCCAGCATTTGTGAAGTAACCTTTCGGGGACGTTTAATTTCTTTGACACCCCAAGAATACAGTCTTTTAGAGTTATTTCTACGTAACAAACAGAGGGTATTTAGTCGCAGCGCGATCTTAGATTGTCTTTGGTCTTTTGAGATATCTCCTGGAGAGGAAACGGTTACGGCTCAAATTAAAAGGTTGCGTCACAAACTTAAAAGTGCTGGATTGACAGAAAATCCCATTGAAACAGTTTATGGCATTGGCTACCGTTTGAAGACTCCAAAATCAAGAAAGAGAAAAACCAAGGTCACCAAGCAGCCAGAAGCATCCTCTCCTGAGATTGCCAAACAGGCAATAGAGGCAGCTACAGTCATTTGGCAGCGAGTTAAGAATGAACTTGATAGCCGAGTTGCAACGATCGAGCAAGTAGCTCAAGCTTTATGCGAAAATCATCTCGAAGATGAACTAAGACAGCAGGCAATAACAGTGGCGCATAAACTAGCAGGTTCGTTAGGAATGTTCGATCTTGACGAAGGTTCTCGTCTGGCTAGAGAAATCGAACGAATTTTGCAATGTCCCCAACCGCTAAACCAAGAACAAAAGCAACATTTCTCTGAATTATTAATGGCAATGCAGCAAGAATTAGCACAAGCTACTGGGGAAAAACTTCCTGGTATCCTCTCAGTTGATGAAAGACCTTTTTGGCTCATAGTGGAAGAGGAGCAAATTCTAACTCAACAATTTCTGCGCGAGACTAAAAACTGGAAAATACGCTGTGAAGTTGTTCCCCACTCCAAGGTCGCTAGAGAATTGATTGCTCGTAAACTTCCTGAAGTAGTATTATTAAATCTCGCAGGTAGAGCGATCGCCGATAACGAATTGACCTTGCTCGAAGAATTAAGTGCTTGTAATCCTCCCATCCCGGTACTGGTGCTGGGAGCTAAAGATAATCTGCTAGAGAGAGTCAAAATCTCTCGTTTGGGAGGACGGGGATTTTTGCCCCAAACCATGTCTCCCCAACAAATTTTCGATAAAATTACTCAAGTGCTACAGAGAGTTCAGCGTACCGAAACGAAGATTTTGGCAGTAGATGACGATCCATTGATCTTAAACACTTTGCACCAAATGTTAGAACCTTGGGGAATCAAAGTCCTTACCTTAGAGGATTCCTTACAATTTTGGTCAACCCTAGAAGCAGTTGCACCAGATTTGCTAATTTTAGATTTGACAATGCCCCATATTAGCGGTTTAGAACTGTGCCAAGTTGTGCGGAACGATCGGCGTTGGGCAGAGTTACCTATTTTGTTTCTGACAGTACACAAAGATACAGAAACTATGCAGCAAGTTTTTGCAGCAGGTGCTGATGATTATTTAAGTAAACCCATTGTCCCTCCAGAACTGCTCTCGCGCATTCACAATCGCCTAGAGAGATCGCAATTATTACGGGCTAGGGTAGAAACCGATGCCCTGACAGGAATTAACAATCGTTATCAGTTTACTCAAGAACTAACTAAGTTGCTGCAATTAGCCAAGCGATGTCCTCAAACTATCTGTTTTGCCCTTTTAAATCTAGATAGTCTCCACCAGATTAACGATCGATATGGTCATGAAATCGGCGATCGCCTTTTGGCTCATTGGGGCAGACTACTACAAAAAAATTTTCCTAGTGAAGATCTTGTCGCCCGTTGGGGAGGGGCGGAATTTGTGGTAGCGATGTATGGCATGACTTACGATGAGGGACGGTCGAGGTTATCGGAATTACGAGAAACTTTGCATCAAGTACCGTTGTCTTTTAGCGACCTGCGAACGTTAACGGTAACCTTTAGTGCAGGTGTGGTTCAGTCTCCCCACAATGGTACTCAGGTGCAAGAATTATATCAAGCAGCTAAAGCTTTATTAGTTGAGGTTAAAGCTTTGGGTAGCAACGGCATCATTTCAGCCAAGGAGTAGCCCCTGAACTCCTGTAAGGGCGTATGGCCATACGCCCCTACTCCTTCCCCTTACCTACTTAAATACGATGACTAGCCAAAATCAGGCACTACAACAAGCAATCTTAGACAGTGCTAATTACACAATTATTTCTACCACCGTAGACGGCATCATTACTACCTTTAACCAGACTGCCGAGCGTTGGTTAGGTTATCAAGCAGCCGAAGTACTAGGCAAAACAACGCCCATTCTGATTCACGATCCCCAAGAAGTAGAACTGCGATCGCAAGAATTATCTCAAGAGCTAGGAATTACCATTGAACCAGGCTTTGAGGTTTTTGTGGCTAAGGCTCGTCGCGGAGAAACAGACGAAGGGGAATGGACTTATCTTCGTAAAGATGGTTCGCGTTTTTCAGTCCGTTTGTCGGTCACAGCTTTAAGAGATGAACAAGGAGAAATTACGGGATTTTTGGGAATTGCTAGCGATCTTACAGAAGCTAAACAAGCAGCAGCCGAACTAGAGCTTTTTTTCGGGTTATCCCTCGATTTATTGTGTTTAGCAGGGCTAGATGGCTATTTTAAACGGGTAAATCCAGCATTTAGCCACATTCTTGGCTACTCTGAAGCAGAACTTCTGGCACAACCTTTTATTAATTTTGTCCATCCTGAAGATCGTGCTGCTACCCTTGCTGAACTATCTAAACTAGCTACGGGGATTCCGACGATTGACTTTGAGAATCGCTATCGCTGTCAAGATGGAACTTACAAGTGGTTGGCATGGAAATCCTTTCCTGTAACTGAAGAGGGAATATTATATGCCGTTGCTCGCGATATTACCGAGCAAAAACGCGCTCAAGCAGAAAGATTGCAACTAATCGAACGAGAAAACACTGCTAGCGATCGCCTAAACAAGATTCTAGAAAGTATTACTGATGCTTTTTTCACCCTGGATAATCGCTGGTGTTTTACCTATATCAATCTTCAAGCAGAACTACTATTACAAAGACAGCGAGCAGAACTCTTGGGCAAAAACATCTGGGATGAATTTCCTGAAGCAGTAGGCTCTACTTTTTATCGAGAATACTATCGGGCGGTTGCCGAACAAGTTAGTGTTGAATTTGAAGAATTTTATCCGCCCCTAGATACCTGGTTTGCGGTTCACGCAGATCCCTTGGAAAATGGATTATCTGTCTATTTTCAAGATGTCACCGAGCGTAAAATAGCAGAATTAGAAAATCTCAGAAGCGAAGCTCGATTACGCAAACAGCAAACCACATTAATTGAGCTAGCCAAAAACCAAGTCTTTTATCGCAGTGATTTACTAGCTGCGGTGCAAGTGATCGCCGAGAAAGCTGCTCAAACTCTGGAAGTAGAACAGGTGGGCATTTGGTTTTATCGAGAAGATCGCAATTCTATTTACACCCTAGATCGATACGAACTGAGTCAGCAACGCCATTCTTCAGGACGGGAATTGTTAGCTACAGATTATCCTTTCTACTTTCAAGCTTTAGAAACTGGAGAAATCTTGGTGGCGGAAAATGCCCAAAACGATCCCAGTACCCAAGAATTTCGCGAAACCTGGCTCGTCCCCCATAATGTTTGCTCAATGATGGATGTTCCAATTCGCTCTGGGGGTAAAACTGTGGGAGTTATCTGTCTCGAACACGTTGGCGATATCCGTCATTGGACGATCGAGGAACAAAACTTTGCTAGTTCTTTAGCACACATGATCTCCCTAGCAATTGAAGCTAGCGATCGCACCTTGGCAGAAGCTGCTCTGCGAGAAAGCGAAGAACGTTTTCATGGGGCATTTGCTAATGCTGCGATTGGCATGGCAATTGTCTCTCTAGAGGGTCGTTGGTTACAGGTTAACCGTTCCCTTTGCGAGATGGTGGGCTATTCCGAGTCGGAGTTGCGGGCTATGACCTTTCAGGAAATTACTCACCCTGACGACCTAGAAACTGATTTAGGTTATGTCGTTCAGGTGATGACAGGAGAAATTCCTTACTACCATTTAGAGAAACGATATCTGCACAAACAGGGTCATATAGTCTGGATTTTGTTGAGTGTTTCTCTAGTGCGAAATAGTGAAGGCAACCCTAAATATTTTGTGGGACAGATTCAAGACATCACTGAGCGCAAACTGGCAGAAGCTGCTCTGCGAGAAAGCGAAGCGCGATTTCGTACTGTAGCAGATAGTGCGCCCGTTTTGCTGTGGATGGCAGGAACCGATAAATTATGTAACTTCTTTAATAGCAGTTGGTTGCGCTTTACTGGCAGAACTTTGGCAGAAGAACTAGGTAATGGCTGGACAACAAGAGTACATCCAGAAGATTTTCAGTATTGTTTGGATACTTACAACACTGCTTTTAACGCTAGAGAAGGCTTTCAAATAGAGTACCGTCTGCGGAGGGCTGATGGAGAATATCGTTGGCTTTTAGATACGGGAAGACCAAGATTTTTACCCGATGGTAGCTTTGCTGGCTATATTGGTTCTTGTTTTGATATTAGCGATCGCCGAGAATTAGAAAAGCTCAAAGACGAGTTTATCTCTGTAGTTAGTCACGAGTTACGCACTCCCCTAACTTCAATCCAGGGGGCTTTGGATTTATTAGCTGGTGGTGCGTTAGTTAACCGCCCTGATTACGCCCAACATATGCTCAAAATTGCTGCCAAGAACGCGGATCGCCTGGTACGCCTGATCAATGACATTTTGGATATCGAACGGATCGAGTCAGGCAAAGTCACCATGATTAAACAAGCTTGCGATGTGGCTCATCTCATGAATACCGTCGTCGATACGGTAGATAATATGGCAAAGCAAGCGGAAATAGAACTATCAATTACTCCTATATCTGCGAGAGTTTGGGCAGATCCTGACCGCATTGTTCAAGTTCTAACTAACTTACTTAGTAACGCGATTAAATTCTCCGAGCCAGGCTCTACAGTGTGGTTAACCGCAGCAACCAGTAACAGTAACACTCCCAATATAACTTTTCAAGTAAGCGATCGCGGAAGAGGTATTCCTGCTCATAAGCTCGAAACCATTTTTGAACGTTTTCAGCAGGTAGATGCTTCAGACTCCCGTAAAAAAGGAGGAACGGGCTTGGGTTTAGCAATTTGTCGTAGTATTGTTCAGCATCACGACGGGCAAATTTGGGTTGAGAGTATTTTAGGAGAAGGTAGTACTTTTTGCTTTACCCTGCCTCTGTTGCTAGAAGAACCAGAAATAAACACAGAAACTAATTCTAGTGGTCCTTTGATCTTGTTATGCGATGACGATCCTTCAGTGCGAACCGTAGTAAAAACCCACTTAGAACAGCAAAACTATCGAGCGATCGCAGTTGATTCTGGTCAAGAAGCAGTAGCACAAGCAGCACAAGAACATCCTGATGTCATTCTGCTCAACCTAATAATGCCTGGAATGAACGGTTGGGAAACTCTGGCAAATTTAAAGGAACAGGAAGCAACCAAAAATATTCCCGTAATTATTCTCAGTGGCTTGTTACCAGATAACAAAAAATCGCATCCAGAAATTAGCGACTGGCTGGTTAAACCACCAGCACAAAGATTCTTATTTCAGGCACTTGAGCGAGCTTTAGCGAAACATAATCAAAACATTCGCGTCCTAATTGTTGAGAACGATCCCGATTTGGCACAGGTACTGATGGCAATGTTCGAGCGTTACGGCATTCAAACTTATCACGCTCAGACAGGAAGAGAAGCGATCGATCTGAGTCAAAGAATTATGCCTAATTTACTAGTACTCGATTTGGTATTGCCAGAATATGATGGTTTTGCGGTAGTAGATTGGTTACGGCAGCATAATCGTTTGTGCGATCTGCCTTTGGTTGTTTATACTGCTCAAGATATCGATCGTGGGGACAAAGAACGACTGAAGCTAGGACAAACTCTATTTTTGACCAAAGGGCGTATTAATCCCGAAGAATTTGAACAGCGAGTTATTAAAATACTCAACCGTCTGATTCGTGGTATTAAGTAGTTAGTGGTTAGTGGTTAATTGCTGGTGGCTGGTAGCTGGTGGCTGGTGGCTTATTACTTGCTACTTGCTACTCTCCCCCTACCAACCGATATCAAAGAAGAATCTTGACACTCTCTAAGCTGAAGCATAGAGATTCTTTAGACGAAACTGAACCATGTCAGTTAGAACCATATTAACTTTCACGTACCACCATGCCTTATTCGCGGATAGCAAAACCATCCAGAACACAGCAGCCCACGATACAAGTTTTCTGCATCAGAGCGTTGCCAATTGCTCCTACTCTCTCGCCCATTTCTGGGTCTGAGCATACCTTTAATTTGGATATTGCTAGCTATGTTTATCATTTTTGTTTCACACGTGTGACAAGCATTTACGCAGCATCGGCTAGGTCTGGAGTGCTTTACACCGAATCTTGGTTTTCCCTCGACTACCTTTTAACCAGAGTGTCCATATACAGGGAGTCTCACCCACAATTCAAAAGTAATTGTGGTTATAGTCGATGTTAAAGTCACCTTTAATCATCTCTAATTCAAAACGGTACGTAAGAGTTTCCAACCTCATACCGCTCCTCGTTCATAGCCAATGATATGGTATCTCGTTAAGATTACTCTTATGTCAGAGACTCAGATTGTTTAACGCTGTTCTTACCCTTTTTTATCCCACACTATCTCATCCTTGGTGTTTTGATTCCGTTCGATGTATTGTAATCACCTTTCGCCGTCGGACAATTGCGAGGCTCAGTCTCTATTTCACTGTAATCAAGATGTGTATTAGGCATAGTGCTGAAGTTCTCGGAATTTTGAACATCGAAGTTATCAGCCTTTTAAGGTTTACTTGGTCGTATCCTCTATGAGTACGTAACCTACGTCAGCATATCCCTCAGATTATCAGGGTTTTAGCACCTGGTTTTCTTGCTCTTTCGAGTAGGGCATTAGCTTTTTAGGTTATCCTGCTCCCAGGGCAAACGCATCTTAAATTGAGCGAAAACAGATAATTGAAGAAAGAAAGGATAAAAGTCAAAAAAGAAGAGTAGTAGTATGAAGTGCTTCTTTTTAACGACGCGATCCCGAGTAAAAACATGATAAATTCAGTAAAATTAACAATTAATTGAAGACAGAATTAGTTCTTAGAATTGATGATATGATGACCCAATTATCAAACTTAATTTTGGCTATCTTTAGTCATGAAACTAAGACCAAAAACTACAATAGAAGAACATTTTTCATCTATCAAAGCTCCGAGATTAGATAGAACTAAGCTACATCAGTTGATTGATATTATTACTATTACTCTTTGTGCAGTAATTAGTGTCGCAGAAACCT
>NZ_LR213948.1 GCF_900659865.1 Hyella patelloides LEGE 07179 | reverse complement strand
CACCATTATATCCACATGAGCAAAAATCGAAAAGATGTAAGATTTTCGGAAGCTGGATGAAAAGAAATTTTCACGTCCAGATTTCACAGAGAGGGGCGAGAGATAATACTCTCCCTCGACTCTACCAAATCAAAGCAAAGCAAAGCAATATCAACTGACAGCAATTGACGAAGCTATTAGAACTGGTCAATTTGTCAGAAATAAAGCCTTGCGCTATTGGCTAGACAATAAGGTAGTCAACAAATATGACCTCAATAAGTATTGTCGAGTCATAGCCAAAGAATATCGTTTTGCGTTGGAGTTAAACTCTACTGCTAGACAGTCATCAGCAGAGCGAACTTGGAGTGCTATTAGTCGTTTCTTTGACAATTGTAAAAAGCAAATCAAAGGAAAAAAAGGATTTCCAAAATTTTAAAAACACTCTCGTTCGGTTGAATACAAACAGTCTGGCTGGAAGCTAGACGAAAAAACCAAAAAACACATTACTTTTACTGATAAAAAAGGTATTGGTAGAGTTAAACTTGTTGGTTCGAGAGATATTTACTTTTACCAACCCGAACAAATAAAGCGGGTTCGATTGATACGTAGGGCTGACGGATACTACTGTCAATTTTGCATATCAATTGAAGTAAAAGAAAATGTCGAACCTACAAGTAAAGCAATTGGTTTAGATGTTGGTTTGAAATATTTCTACGCCGATAGTAACGGTCATACTGAGGCTAATCCTAGATTTTATAGACAGGGCGAAAAAAAGTTAAATAAACTCAATCGTCGTAAATCTAAAAAATTTAAGAAAGGTCAAAAACAATCAAACAACTATCATAAAGCTAGAAATCGTTACGCACGGGTTAACCTGAGAATAAGTAGACAGCGGGAAGAACACGCCAAAAGACTGGCGCGTACCGTATGTACTTCTAACGATTGTATTGTCTATGAAGACTTACAGGTCAAGAATCTAGTTCGCAACTCAAAGCTGTCTAAATCAATATCTGATGCTGGCTGGACACAATTTCGCAGATGGGTAGAATATTTTGGCTGGAAAATGGGGAAAATAACCATTGCCGTTCCACCACAATACACTTCTCAGGATTGCCCATCGTGCGGTAAACGAGTCAAAAAATTTCTCTCTACTCGCACTCATGTTTGTGAATGTGGATATACAAAAGATAGAGATATTGCAGCTAGCATTAATATCCTTAAAAAAGGACTATGTACGGCGGGTCACGTCGGGCGCGATTCGTTCGTCAGAAATCCAGAGGTTCTCTGGAGGGATTGACGGCAAGGGAATCAAAGAGAAAGTGCCTCAATCTTTCTCAGAACCTTGACAACTTATCTTTCGTAAGAGTGAGGTTATATACCAACGGGCGGTTGGAAATCAACGCCTGGGGAAATCTACCCTCTGCCGTAGCTGGTGAGAACCTGCTTCCACAAGGTAGGTTGACGAACCAGGAATCCTAGGAATAGGAGCGTCAATCATACAGTATAATCAATTCTCTTCTTCTGAATGCCTCAGAAGACAGCGTAACCCACATCTCTGAGACCGACTATCAAAAGGGGTGAAGCGCATGGGTTAAATGCGGGTAACTGGAAGCCTAATCTGGAATCCCCGCTAGCACAGATAAATATGATTACGCAAGAAACCTACGTTTGAACTATCGTCCATCCTGAAGTAGCCCAAGAGGCTGATAGGCTGCGTTCAAAAGAACATAGTGAAATGGTATCCCCTGTCCCGATGAGGAAGATACAGGCATCTAAAAGTAACTCGGTAGATAGTAGGAGTCTAAGTTGATCGCAATAACGGAAGATAGGAACGAAGTAACCTCTATGGATTCTCTCAAGTAAGGTCGAATGCTTGAGTAGGAAGTCATCCGCAAGTCCTATAGAGGAGGGATAGTTTCAGAAGCTAAAGCCTTTGGGAAAGCCAAAGGATATGCAGACAGAAACACGGTAATTAGGAAGATAAAGTCAACAAGTAGAGTTAAAACGTTATGAACACGGCTCAACCGATGTATGAATGGAACACAATCCCCTGGCACAAACTAGAAAGGACTGTGTTTAAGCTTCAACGTAGAATTTATCGAGCCTCATTAAGTGGCAAACGTCAGCAAGTAAGAAAACTTCAGAAACTTTTATTAAGCTCACGGTCAGCCAAACTACTCGCAGTTAGACGGGTTAGTCAAGATAATTCTGGCAGGAAGACGGCAGGTGTTGATGGAGTTAAATCAATCAACCCAAAACAACGTCTAGAATTAGCCAAAACACTTGACCAAAACCACAAGGTAAAACCAATTAGAAGGGTATGGATTCCCAAACCTGGAAAAAAGGAAAAAAGACCTAAAGGTATCCCAGTGATGCGAGATAGAGCCTCGCAAGCTCTAGTTAAGATGGCATTAGAGCCTGAATGGGAAGCCAAATTTGAAGGAAACTCGTTCGGTTTTAGACCAGGACGCAACTGTCACGATGCAATCCAAGCCATACACGATATGCTCAGGCATCATGGAAAATTCGTCCTAGATGCCGACATAGCAGGATGTTTTGACAACATCAACCACGATGTATTACTGGATAAAATCAACACTTATCCAAAGTTGAGACGCTTAATATCAAATTGGCTCAAAGCAGGAATTATGGATGGTGATAATTACACCAAACCTAAAGCTGGTACACCTCAAGGCGGAGTCGCAAGCCCGTTACTTGCCAATATTGCCCTACACGGCATGGAAAATATAATCAAAAGCATAAGCAAAAAGGCTTACTTTGTCCGTTATGCGGATGACTTTATAGTGCTTCATAATGATTTAAAGATTATCCAAAATTGTAAAAAGGCATTAGAAATTTGGCTTAACAACATAGGGCTAGAACTACAACCATCAAAGACAAAAATAACTCATACTCTCAATGAATATGAAGGAAATCTTGGATTTGATTTTCTAGGATTCAATATCCGCCAATACCAAATGAGTAAATATCGCTCAGGTAAAAGAGGTAAAGGTTTTAAAACCTTAATCAAACCTAGCAAAGACAGTATAAAAGGACATCTGAACAAAGTTAGAGAGATACTTGATAAAGGTAAAGCCCTTCCAACCTCCGCAATCATTAAACAATTAAATCCCGTCATCCGAGGATGGACTAAATACTTCTCAACCGAAGTAAGTTCTGAAGCCTTTAAATGGCTTACTCATAAAACGGTATTAATGCTAATGAGATGGAGTCGTAGAAGACACCCTAAGAAATCTCTTACGTGGGTGGGGAAGAAATACTTCACTACACATAAAGGATATCAATGGGTTCTTTATGATGGAGAGCTAAAACTCTTAAGACACTCTGAAACTCCCATCAAAAGATGGATTAAAATAGCTGGGAACAGAAGCCCCTACGATGGAGACTGGGTTTACTGGTCTAAACGTATGGCAAAATACCCCCAACTATCCAAAGAAAAATCTTACTTGATTAACCAACAAAAAGGTATCTGCCCACATTGTAAATTGCACTTCAATACAAACGACCTATTAGAAGTGCATCACATAGATGGTAATCATCACAACAACAAGTGGAACAACAGACAACTTTTACACCGACATTGCCATGACATGGTACATAAGACAAATGCCTAATTCACTGAAGAGCCGTATGAACGAAAGTCTCATGTACGGTTCGGTAGACCAGCCAAAATGGCGACATTTTGGACTGAGTTCAACAACTTACGCTACAGGAGATTTGCCCTCTTGGTCAGTTGGCGCAAGCCTATTGGTTAACGGCGAGTCGCTGAATGTAGAATCCCCCACTAAAAGCAATGATGAAGCGAAATCGAAATCAGTGGTTTAGTGGTGGGAGTGTTCAATAGTAAAATCAAGTAACAATTGAATTTTATAAAAATCCTAATTAGGGAAAATAGCTAGAAGAGAGCAACTTACGATTGAGCTTAAATAGGGTTTTCTCAAAAAGTAAGGCGGGGCATCGCCCCACCCTACCTCCGACACGTTCTTTGATATCGCTTCTAATTTCCTGTTTCAGACTTAGCAGGCTCAAAAATTTCTAATTGGATGCCGTCTGGATCTTTGAAGTAGGCAAAAGTAGCCCCTGTTAGATCGGGAGAACCATCTTTGTCTGCAAATTTGTAAGTGGTGCATTAAATTCTACTCCTTGTGCCTTCAATTGCTCATATACGGTTTGTACAACCAGCCAATAACAACTAACACAAAATTTCAGGTTATTTATGCATAGGATGAGCTTAAGAATTTTCCATGGTGCGCTCGGAAAAACCCCAAACGAATAAAACCAAAATAAACCCAATAGTAACCCACTCAGGAATAATTAATCCTGGCATTACTGCTTTAAGCAATAAACGCAAACCAACAAAACCTACCGTGATAAATCCAGCATCTTCGAGATGTTTGTATTCTTGTAACCAACGGATAAATATTTCTGCCAAAAATCTGAGGGTAATTACACCAATAGTTCCTCCAGTAACGATCAACCAGGTATCTTCCGCTATGGCGATCGCTGTTGTGACACTATCAAGGGAAAAGGCTAAATCTGTCATGGCAATAGTGGGTACAATCCGCCACAACGACGAAAACTTTAAGGAATTATGTTCTGCTTCTGTTTCTTCTTCCGAAGACGTAAAATAATCAAATGCCAGCCACAATAAATAAAACGCCCCAATTAGCTCAAATTGCCAAAACTGTACTACCCAAGTAGCAATGACAATGAGGGTAATACGTAAAATGTAGGCTCCAACCAAGCCAATATTGAGAGCTTTGCGTTGTAATTCTGGATCTTTTAAGTTTTGAGCGATCGCAGCTAAAGCGATCGCGTTATCCGCAGACAAGACAGCTTCTAGGACAATTAAAATTAACAAGATAAGAGGAGTCTGTACTCCTGAATCTACCAAATAATCAACGGATTCTTCTAGCATTAAGGTTTTTTATCAAAAAAAAATCAAATTAGCAATTTCTAAAATTACTATTAAAGATTTTAACTCTTGTGAGAGAGAAATCTTCCAATGTTTAAACTAAGTAGAACTACTGGGGGTTTTTATTTAGTACTCTTATAAATAGATTTTTCACATCAGTTTTATGAAAAATATTATTCAAGTAACCTTTATTGCTTCTCTGATTTTGAGCGGAATAGTAGGTCATAGTTTAGTTGCCAAAGCACAGCAATCTTTATCGGTGGTTTATCCTCCACAAGATCATCAAACCACATCCGAACAAATTTTTCTCATTGGTACAGCATCCCCAGAAGAAGCAGTTTTAGTTAATGGGGAAAGCATTAAAAGAAGTCCCGCAGGACATTTTGCTCCTAGTTTTCCTTTAGAATTAGGCGAAAATACTTTTCAGTTGCGTCACAATAATCAAGATTTAGAAATTACCGTTACGAGGGTTAGCAATGAGCCTACTATTCCCACAGAAGTCGCTTTTGCCGAAAATTCTTTAACTCCTGCGGTAAATATTATCAAGTTACCAGGGGAAACCATTTGCTTTAGTGCTGTTGCACCACCAGAAGCCCAAGTATCAGTAAATTTACCTGGGGTTACAATTCCTTTATTAGCGGAAACCGAATCAGTTACTTTACCCCCTAATTCTGGAGTGTTGGTAGGAGAGAATACACCCAATAGTAGTGTAAGCACAGGAAAATATAGGGGTTGTCATCAGTTTGAGCGAGTAGGTAATTTTGGGAAGCCGAACTTTGAAGTTAGTTTGAAAGAGGAAAGCTTTACCCAACAAGGGGAAGGAGAAATAAAAATTGCTGCTGCTAATAGCTTAGAAGTAGTTGAGGTGATTGAAGATGGTGGCATAGCCAGAACAGGTGCATCCACAAATTATTCTCGTTTAACTCCTTTACCCAAGGGTACAAGAGCTAGGGTTACAGGGAAAGAGGGGGAATGGTTACGTTTAGATTATGGTGCATGGATTAAAGCCGAAGAAACTCAACCTTTACCTAGTAATACTCCTACTGATTCTTTGATTCGTAGTGTTACCTCTCGACAATTAGAACAAGAAACAGAAATTATTTTTCCTTTACAAGCACCTGTACCAGTAGGTATTCAGCAATCAGATGAGAGTATTACTCTGACTTTATATAACACCACCGCCCAAACTGATACGATTCGTCTTGATGATAATCCTTTAATCAAACGTCTTGATTGGCAACAGGTAACACCCAGAGAAATCGCCTATACTTTTCAGTTAAAAACCGATCGACAATGGGGTTACAACTTACGTTACGAAGGAACAACTTTAATCTTTACTTTACGTCATCCTCCCCAAGTAAGCATCAAATCACAATTACCTTTAGAAGGGATAAAAATTTTACTCGATCCTGGGCATGGTGGAGCGGAAGCTGGTGCTAAAGGTTCTACAGGTTATCCTGAAAAAGAGATTAATTTAGTAATTTCTCAGCTATTAGAAACCGAATTAACTAGACTTGGTGCAACGGTTTATTTAACTAGAGAAACTGATATTGATTTAGGTTTGCAAGAACGAATTGATATGATTAATGAAATTAAACCCGATCTCGCTTTTTCGATTCACTATAATGCTCTACCCGATAATGGAGATGCCGAAAATACTCAGGGAATTAGTACTTTTTGGTATCATCCCCAAGCTCACGATCTAGCGATATCTCTACAGGATTATTTAGTAACCACTTTAGACCGTCCTTCCTATGGCGTATTTTGGAATAACCTAGCTTTAACCCGCCCTCATATAGCTCCGACAATTTTACTAGAATTAGGATTTATGATTAATCCTTGGGAATTTGAATGGATTACCGATACTAATGAACAGCAGAAATTAGTAAAAGCGATCGCAGGAGGCATTGTTAAGTGGGTGCAAGATGAGGGATGAGGGATGAGGAGTGAGGTAATAGTTAATCTTGTCACTTGCTACTTGTAACGGACTCTAATTATAATCACTCCGACCTTAAATCATCGCCGTTTTCAGACCACATTAAATAAAATTATAATTTCGCCCACATCAACTGAAACTATTGTGATAACCAGCCATGAATCCAAGTTCCTTGATACATCTTTTTAATTTGTTTAAATCCACTAGAAGCTAAAAGTTCCAACTCTCTATCTTCTGTTACAAATGGTACATTCATAGTATTCTCGACCAGTTTGTCGAGATGTTCGGGTGGCATTCCATTATTTTGTGCATGACGCTTCCAAGCCAATACATCATCCCTAAATTCTGCTGTTTCTTTCATAGCTGCAGCATCTACCAAAATAAACGGAGAATTCGGCTTTAATTTTGTTTTAATTGTTTGTAGAATTTTAAGCTTTGAGCCATCATCGGGAACAAAATGAAGAGTCAAAAAGCAAGTAGCAGCATCAAAATCTCGCTCCTCAAGATTAAAAACTTCCTTTCTGTGTAATTGGACATCGTTCTTTAAGTCTTCTTGTTGAATTCTTATATGGGCTAATTTAAGCATTTTCTCGGATAAATCGACACCGACAAAGCTCCAACTGGGATTATACTTTCCCAAAGAAACGATCTCTTCGCCACCACCAGCACCAACCACCAAAATTTTGGCATCTTTTGTTAGTTTATTTTCAAAATAACACCTTGCCATTAGAAACAAGGCATCACGTCCAGGTATACACTGTCGTGCTTGTAAAACATAATCATCAATTCCTGTTAAGATGTGCTTTTCAAAATCTGTTTCTGACATAGTTGCAACCTTAAAATAGTTTTGCCAAATAATTTCGATCTAGAGTTGAAGTGGTTTTTGATTTAATGTAGTTTATCAACGGTTTAATTGAATAGTCTTATAAATTCTTATCGGCTTTATCAAAAACTTGCCCACTTATAGAATTGAAATTATGAATTTTTACGATAAATACTAGGAGTTGTGCCTGTTAATCGACGGAATACTGTTGTTAAGTGACTTTGACTAGAAAAATTTAAGGTATAGCTAATGTCTGCAATTGATAGCTGAGGATTGTTTAGTAATTCTTTGACTTTTTCAATTTTGCATTCCAGAATATATTTGTGTGGTGATATTCCTGTAGTTTGTTTAAATGCTCTGGCAAATCGAGAAGGGCTTAACTCTACTACTTGAGCTAATTCTGATAAAGATACAGACCTTTCTAAATTTACTTGAATGTAAGAAATTACTTGCTGGAGTTTCTTTGGAGAAAGCTTATCAGACGGTAAAGTAGGAATTTTGTCTGTAGTTGAGTGATGTCTCAACAAATGAGTTATCAATAAATTACTGACTGATTCAACATAAAGATTTGTCGGTTTTCCTTGTTGAAATTCTGTTTGTAAAGCAATTTCCTTGTTGAAATTCTGTTTGAAAGCAATTCCAAGTTGCTCGATAAACTTATCTTTAGCTGTCCACTGCGGTACGATCCTAGCTGGTTTAAAATTTAGGTCATCTATTGCTTGAGAGATTAATTCAGGGGCGAGATTAATAATTAGTTGTTCTGCTGGTTGTTCGATCCAAGTTTCGTGAGGTAAATCTGGAGAAACTATAGAAATACATCCACTTTTAACAAATTGGTATCGCTGTTTTCCCGTTTCAGTTTGCCACTTTACATGAATTGCGGTTTGTTTTAAGGGAATACTTATTTTAAGATGCGGATCGCTATGTTCTTCAAAATGATTAGGTTGAATACTAACATAAGAAATTCCTGTTTTTTCTACCTGTACTATTTTTTCAAAAATAAGTGGTACTGGTTCGTTTTTAGGAGTTGAACATAAAAGACTATTAGTATTTTTTGTATTTTCAACTTGAAACTGATTCATGATTAGACCTCTTGCAAAAATAATACCCTTTCTCACGCAACGTTGACTTTTGACTTCACTCAACCAGAGTTTATTGGAGTGGGTGCAAGAAGTCTAATAAAAGGTCAGATTTGTAAACCATGTAGTGTGGCAAAAATACCTCTGTTGGCTAACAAACGATCGTAATTGCCAATTTCAGCAATTTTTCCTTTTTCCAAAACCACAATCCGATCTGCTTGACGAATTGTGGAAAAGCGATGGGCGACGACAAAAGTGGTACGCTGTTGCATGAGCCGTTCCAAAGCGGATTGAATTAGTGATTCTGATGCAGTGTCTAAAGAAGCTGTCGCCTCGTCGAGAATTAATACTCTGGGATTACGAATTAAAGCACGGGCGATCGCCAATCTTTGTCTTTGTCCTCCCGATAATTTGACTCCATTTTCGCCAATTGTGGTTTCTAATCCTTGGGGTAACTCCTCAATAAATTCACGGGCGTTAGCATCTTCTATTGCTTGTTGCAGCAGTGTATCACTTACTCCCTCGCTACCATAAAGGATATTTTCTCTGACTGTTCCTGCAAACAAAATTGTTTCTTGAGAAACCACGGAAATAAAGCGTCGGTAAGTTCTTTTATCAAGGGTACTTAAATCTCGACCATCAAGTAAGATTTTGCCCCCAGTAGGCTGTACGAAACCAATAATTAAATTTAACAAGGTGGACTTTCCCGCACCAGAATAACCCACCAGCGCAATAGTTTCTCCTGGTTCAACTCTGAGAGAAAAGTCAGTAATGGCAATGGTTTCAGTATGAGGATAGCCAAAGCTGACTCTCTCGAACAGAAAACTACCCCGCACTTGGGATAGAGCAGCTTTACCTTGATTTTGTTCCAGTTCAGAACTCTCCAAAATTTCACCAATGGAGCTAATGGCTTCAAATCCTTTGCCCAATTGAGGTAAGACATTGAGAATCTGCACAATAGCCATGGTTAAAGAATCAAAATAGCCCGTTAACAAGACAACATCCCCAATACTGATATTCATCCGATCTGTGAAAGCCAAGCTAGCCGAAGTAACCAAACAAATGCTGCTAAATAAGCGTAAAGTTACCCAGGAAGAAGCGTTGGTAATGGCGTTAATCGAATCTACTCGAATAGCAGCTTGTTGAACATAGTCTAACTTCCCCTCCGTTTTACTCATTTCTGTAGTTTCCACACCATGCGCCCTAGTCAGAGGAATCAGCTTTATCATTTCAATCAAACGAGCCGACATACTTTCCATCTGCTGTCGCAAAGCATGATTGCGCTCTTTGAGTGGTTTTCGTAACATCTTGATTAAGATTGCAGCAATCGGCACGGTAGCACCAAAAAACAGCAGAAACCAAGGAACTCGAATTGCTGTTACGACTATTGCGATACAGATCGTAATTAGGGTAGAGGGGAAAAATTGAAAAATTTGATTGGTTAAGACTTGAATCGCTTCGACATCCCGCAGTAGCTTACTTTGTAAAGCTCCCGTATTATGTTTGTGATAAAAACTCAGAGAAAGTTGCTGTAGCCTTTGGGCGATCGCAATTCTCAACCGAGATTCCATCTTGCGGGTAGCAAGGCTCATATATCGTCTGTGCAGGTAATGAGTGGGAATATTTTGTAAAATAGACGCGCCTAAAACTGCTCCATTGAGCCAAAGTTCTCTCAAGGAATGCTGTGCTGGTTGGGAAATAATATCGATGATATTAGCTACAATTAGGGGTCTAAGCCACTCAGGACTGTGTTTAATCAAGAAAAACAATAGTGAAAGCCCGATATTACTAAAATCTCGACGATAAAGATTGATTAGGGTTTGTAAAGGGCGATCGCTTTTATATTCGGCATACAAGAGTTGAGAACTAGGCATTCTACTTCTATTCACAGGGAATAGGGAATTTCTTTTGCACGAGTACTTACTAGTTTATTGTTCGCATTGGATTCAATAGTTGAGACTCAACAAACTGAGTTGTTCCACATCTTCTGAACTGAGTTGCCAACCCATAGCTCCTGCATTTTCGGCTGCTTGTTGGGCATTTTTTGCCCCAGGAATAGGAATTACGTTTCCTTGTGCCATTAACCAATTTAATGCTACCTGCCCACTGTTTTTTTGGTATTTTTCGCCAAGTTGCTTCAATTGGCTAATTATCGGTTCAATTTTACTTAATCCTGAAACTGAAAATTTAGGGTCGAGTTTTCTAGCTCCTGTAACTTTTTCTTGTCGTTCGGGGGTATATTTTCCCGTTAGTAATCCTTGGGCTAGAGGACTGTATGCGAGGATTGTTACTCCTAATTCACGAGCTTTTTCTAAAATACCGTTTTTTTCGATCTGTCTGGTTAAAAGAGAATAGCGAACTTGATTAACATTTAAAGTCACATCATACTTTGCAAGAAGTTCATGAGCCTGCTGCATTTGAGTTGCAGAGTAGTTGCTAACTCCCACAGTAAGAATACGACCCCGCAGAACCTCGTCGGCTAAGGCTTCCATCAAGGTTTGTTGACCCATAAAAAAGTCAAAAGGCATATGAACTTGATAAAGAGCTATTTGTTCGACACCAAGTCGCTCAAGACTAGCAGTTAAAGCATCTGCTACTGCTTGTTTGCCAAATCTCCAGGGTAAAGGAAAAAATTTAGTAGCTATCTGTACTGGTTGAGTAGTTTGCTTGAGAAATCTTCCTATCAGCTTTTCTGATTCTCCCAAGCCATAAACTTCGGCGGTATCAAAAAAAGATGCACCACTAGCCACTGCTGTGGCAAAAGCTTTCTCTACTTCTGTTTCTCCGTAGTCAGAGCCATAGCCCCAAAACAAACTATCGCCCCAAGCCCAAGTACCAATACCTAAAGTCGGAAGAGAAATGTTGCCTAAAGAGAGTTTATTTGTTTCCATTAGTACTGTATATTTGGTTCTTACTTTAGTTCTTACTTAAGATTACTTTACAATATTCTTCTGACTTGGGTCTTTGATAACATTTCCCAGTTGAGTATCAGCCCACACTAAGCAGGTGAGCGTAATTAAAACGTCAAATGTATCTATTTACTCATAGCTTGAACCAAAATTTCGGCAATTTCTGGGCGAGTAAATTCTTGGGGAGGAGTTTGACCGTTACGCAGCATATTACGGACTTTAGTTCCAGAAAGGTGGATTCTTTCTTCAGGAGTAATAGGGCTGGTTTTAGCTGTAGTCATCCCTGCTGTACGTTTACAGTAAAAAGCGTGTTCAAATTTAATTGGTTGAATTGCAAGCTCCTCTGGGGTAAATTCTTCAAAGATATGTTGTGCGTCATATGTGCCATAAAATGTCTTCCTTGACGTTTTGACGGATTGATTTTCAGCGATCGCTACTATTGACTGAGGAGATCTATGCTCTTTTTCTAACTTAGAATAGTTTCCTCGTGCCACAAGCGTTATACTGCTATTTAACTTCAGCCAGTGGTTTTTAATATAATACGAAATGTATTGCTACGATTTTAGCAAGCTCAAAAAGCTCAAAACCTTGGCTTTTTAATGTTTTTTGCAGGAGAGAATCGTGTGATTACCGATATTATCGACTTGGGCGATCGGACAAAGCTGCGGGGACAGATGGTGGTGATTGGTTCTGGAATCGCTGGTGCTGAGATAGCAACGCACCTCGCGCGTCATGGTAGAGAGGTCGTATTAGTAGAGAGCGGGCGCGAAAAATTAGAGCCCTCGATCCAGGCATTGAACGATGTCAACTTTCTCAGCAAACGCCATCGCGAGTTGAATCCGAACTCGCACTACCAGCGATATTTACCACCTGAACTACGTGGAGTTAGTCGCGTGCGTCAGTTTGGCGGTACGAGTAATGTCTGGACAGGCAAATGGAAGTATATGCAGCCGTCAGATTTTGAGACAAAACCTTGGATTGCCAACAGTGGCTGGCCAATAAGCTTCTCCGATCTCCTGGAGTACTACCGTTCCGTGGCAAAAGCTTACGGATTTGGCGATTTAGAGGCAGAAGCGATGCGTCCTGAAATTGCGACACTGCGAGAAAAAGTCGCTGCTGGCGGTTTAAAAGCGGACAGCTTCTATTGGGAGCGGACACCTACACGCACGGCAGAGCGATTTGGTTCGGAGATGCGCCACTCGAAAAATTTGCAAGTAGTACTAGGCGCGACAGCAACTGAGTTGATTCTCGATGCTTCCCATCGACGCGTGACTGGGGTCGCTTGCCGTTCGCTTGAGGGTCGAGAACTTATTGTCGAAGGCGAGGCAATTGTCCTTGCAGTCGGGGCGTTTGAAAGCGCGCGCCTCCTCCTGGCCTCTAACCGTCAACTTCCTGGTGGGATCGGCAATGAACACGACCTTGTCGGTCGCTTCTACATCGATCATTTTAAACACGATACTGGAACATTGTGGTGGGGGCCCCTAGTTCAAAAATACGCCTTTGAGATGCAGTACTGGCCCAAACCCCGTTTCTGCGTGTGCTTTATGCTGGACGACGCAACTAAGCGAGAACATGAGCTGCTCGAACATTCCTTATTCCTGATGCCGATCTACGAGAAGCCAGGGGAACGACTGCGACGAATCTTGCAAGGTCGTCCCGCCTGCCGAGACAGCAATGGTCCAATCGCTGCCTACCGAGTCAAGTTTATTTCTGAGCAGTTTCCACACAAGGACAGTCGCGTGAAGCTAGGAAAGGAATGCGATCCCCTTGGTCAGCAGAAGTTGGAGGTAGACTGGCAATTCACCAACCACGATCGGCGATCGCTGGAGAAGGCACTGCAACTTTTCACGCAGCGGGCCGAGAAAGTTGGGATTGGAACTCTTGACTTTGGGGACAACCCGCCAAGATTAGAGACTATGAGCGACGCAGCTCACCAAATGGGAACCACTCGTATGGCAAGTTGTCCGAAAGAAGGTGTTGTCGATACAAATTGTCAAGTGTTTGGTACCGAAAATCTTTATGTGGTTAGTTCAGGAGTGTTTCCGACTGGCCCAACCTACTCGCCCACCTTGACAATCCTGGCACTCGCGCGCCGACTTGGTCAGCATCTGCTACAGAAGATACCAACTTCGATTGGTGCAGAATAATTCTCTTAATTCAGATAGGATTGCTCAAGAATAATCTGTTTCAAAAAATATCCCGTCTTGGTTTTGTGTTTCTTGGTAGCTATGGAATAATGTCAGTTTTTGCTGAGAAAAAAACAGGAATAGGTAATGCTTGATAGACCTTCATTTTCTTCCTTTTATAAGACAATAAGGGCGTTGCTGATTTAGCGAACGAGTGCGCGACGGCGAAGCCGAGTCCTTTAGGGGTCTTGGGCGGGGCTTACAAGTTCTGCCGTGAAACGACAGAATCAGCCCCTTGGGTTTCCCTCAATGAGCA
>NZ_LR213947.1 GCF_900659865.1 Hyella patelloides LEGE 07179 | reverse complement strand
TTTTTAAATTGAGCGAACCGTGAGTCCTTACGTTGTTAAACATCAGTAAAAGGATGAGGGATGAAAAGTAATACCAAATAAATTATGGTTTCTATTTGGAATTACTATAAATTGTAATTATTTGTAGTCAAAAAGCTATTTTTGTTGAAACACTGTCATAACAGTAGTTTAGGGGGTTTGAGTAGCAACTGACACTGAGCAGCGAACTTAAGCAAAGCTTCTTCAGGCGATCGCTAAACTTGACCCACAATTCTGGAGGGGAGCGACAACGTCGCCTTGAACATAGATGTATAGCCGTACAAAATTAGATTAGCGGTGCGACCCCCTAAAGGGTTCGTTAGTTGCTCATTGAGGGAAACCCAAGGGGCTGATTCTGTCGTTTCACGGCAGAACTCGTAAGCCCCGCCCAAGACCGCACTAACTCACCGCGCCGACGTAAGGCGTTTATACCCGTCGCATTGGGTGCAAGGGAACGCGCACCAAGACGGACATTAAAATTTACGAACTTCGGAAGTAACTCGTCAATGAGTTTTCTAGTCATAGTACCACAAAAAAATGTCTTAACGTTAATATGTAACGCTATATTAGCTTTTTTCCTTTAATCGGCGTTGAGTAGAAATAGTCTTGCCTGTATTAAAGACATAGTAAATAATTTCAGTCTCATCAACTTCTGGTTCTATTTCTAGCTGTCTAGCCAATTTTTTGAGAAATTTCTGCTTTGAATGCTAAATCACCGACAGTAATCATCCCTTTTTAAAGTGTTTAGGTAGAATTACTTAATGCAGAAATGAGCCAACGCCTTAAGAGGTTGGCTTCATAGCCTCATTCGGTTGAAAACGTTCGTGAACAAAAACAATATTCTGGAACGCAAATAATTCTGTTTTCAATGGAGATTTGTTGAGCGGGATGACCCCCGTGGGTAAAAGTCTGTAAGGCTTGTAATTAGGAAGTATCTCTGTGAAGTCTCGAAAAAAGACTTTGCTAATAATATTCATTTCGTTAAATTCAATCTGGATTAGATCGATTTTATCTTGACTTAATAATTTACTAGCACCTTTAAGTACCTCAAGTTCGTGACCTTCGGTATCGATCTTCAGCAAGTTAATTCTATCAATAGATTTTTCTTCAACATAAAAATCAAGAGTTGACATTGAAACTTCTATCTCCTCAGATTCTGCCCCATGAATATCTTCGATAACTTCTTTATATAAGGAGGCATGACTATGCTTTGAATCCTTGCTATCATCCTTTTTATCATAAAACTTTATTAAACCTGGAGAAGAACTTAGCCCCTTCATATTTGTAACAATATTTTCTCTATGGAATCTTTTTTCTAATAGGTGGAATACTATAGGATTAGGCTCAAATGCGACAATTAGAGAATTCGGCAATACTTTGTGACAAAAATTTGTATAGTCACCAACATTTGCCCCCACATCAAATATTGTTGGGTTAGTTCCAGTCACAAAAAGAGGAAAAATTTGCTCAATGAAATTTTGTTCTCCTGAAATGAAGCGATTTTGATAATTTAGGATTCCTAAACCATTGAGAGAACACTCGAAAAAAAACTCATTTATTTTTCGGAAAGAAGGTCTTGCTGCCAATCTTCTCCAAGTTTTTTTTAAATACTTTCTTAAATATTTTTTCATTGGTTTATATTTGATTGCCGACTATCATTTTCTAGACTAATACAATAGCTCAAACAAAAGATGCAGAAATAAAAATTTTCCAACAAGTTTTGCGTGAAACAGAAGATATAGGTAAAGCTTCTGTAGTATAGTATACCTCGTAACAGATAGAAAGCCGATCGCCAACTATTTTGACATCAAACAAAGTTCATAATTATCCTAAAAGACTAGCGAAGCCGTCGTAAACAGCAGCAATTAGATTAAAGCGTAGGCTAAATCTTTTTGTTCTATTGCGATATCTTTCTGATAGAATTCCCAAAATTTTTAGATTACGGGAAATATGTTTAATTACAATTCTCATTGAAGCTAGTTAGCGACAGCAAGTATGGACAATACGGCATCCATACAAGATTTAGTATTAAATCACCAATGCCAATTACACTTTTGCTTCAAGAGACTTGAGATATTCTGTATTAACCCCTGATTCTCTGGTCATGGCAATTTTACCAGTACGGGCAACTTCTCTGATCCCAAATTTATTGAGCATTTGGACAATTGCTACCATCTTACCAGGGTCGCCCACAACTTCAATAGTCAAGTTATCTTCAGAAATATCGACAATCCGAGCGCGAAAAATTTGGGCTACTTGAATCACCTCACTACGGTTAGAAGCAGTGGCTTTTACTTTGACTAACATTAATTCCCTCTCAACACAGGGAATTTGTGTAATATCCTGAACTTTGAGTACGCTAATCAGTTTGTAGAGTTGTTTAATTAGCTGCTCAATTACCCTATCATCTCCAGGGACAACCATTGTAATGCGAGAAACTCCAACTTTTTCCGCAGGTCCTACCGCAAGACTTTCAATGTTGAAACCCCGACGAGCAAATAATCCTGCAATACGGGTTAAAACTCCCGCTTCATCTTCTACTAGTACTGATATAGTGTGTTTCATCGTAACCTCAGCCAAAAGAAAATTATCCTGTTTCTGTGATGTGGTCTATTTATCATAGTTCAGAATCAAACTTCTTTTGTAACCAATCTAAGATAATTTGATTAAATTGTGTCGGATTTTCATCATGGGGACAATGACCTACTTTTTCTAATTCAATTAGTTCGATTTGGGGGTTAAGCTGGGCGAACTTAGGAGCTAGATTAGCTGGTACCATACGATCTTCTAGACCCCAAATCAGCAACATTGGTAGTTTTAATTGAGGTAAGACTTCTTTAGCAGAGGGAGCAAAGCTGGTTTTTCTGACCCCTTGAAATAAACTATAAAAAGTAAAGTCTGCTCCTTCATCGTAAGCGGGAGCAGATAAAATTTTAACTAATTCGTCATTAATAGCTGTTTCATCTTTGTAAGCCACTTTCGCCCAACGACTAATTACAGTTGGTTGACGCAAAATTTTGAGGAGAGTTTTGATTAATAAAGGTGAAGCAACCAAATTTTCTAGAGTTGTGACTAAAGGTTGGATGATCTTAGGAATCATTTCTTGGCGAAGGGATACATCAGGTAAACTGAGCATCACAACTCCTTGCACCATCTCAGGATATTTAGCTGCTGCACTCATACAGACTAAAGAGCCGATGGAGTTACCAACTAAAACTACTGGTCTGCGAATGATAATTTGCCACAAATCATGAAGTTGTTCTACCCACAGATCTACAGTATAGTTAGTACGAGCTTTACTAGATGCTCCAAAGCCTAACAAATCGAGAGCGTATACAGAGTGTTGCTGACTCAACACTGGTATATTGTTGCGCCAATGTTCGATGGAAGCTCCAAAGCCATGAACTAGTACCAAGGGGGGATAAGATTGAGAGGAATTATGTTGGGCTCTGAAGTAACTGTAGCGAGTTTGCCAACCCCGCCAAATTAATTCTCTTTGATTACCGATGCGTTGCTGCCAAGATTTGAAATTAATAGTCAAGGTTAATATAGAATTATAAGGTATGAGCTTGTTTAAATGGTTGATGCTTTTAAGCCCTTGAAAATGTTAAAAGTATTTTTTCATTGACCAAAGGTTGATAAAAGTGAAATTTTGGCTATGAAAATAACAAAACCTCCTCGTTGAGAAGGTTTCTTAGGTATCGGAGCGGCGGGATTTGAACCCACGACCCCCACTACCCCAAAGTGGTACGCTACCAAGCTGCGCTACGCCCCGAATTAACTGCTGTACTTTATACATTATATTTGTTCAGCATATACAATAGTAGCACGTTTTCTAGCAATTGCAACAAAATTTTTTACAATCTTTTTCCAGTTGTTTTATACTTAACTTTTAAACTGTCAAATATGCGATCGCAATTCCAAATAGTAATAAAAAGTAATATAAGATGTAACAAGATTAATATCTATTTAGTCTCTATAGCTCTTCTTGATTTAGTAATTGAATAATTATTTATTGCAAATCAACATCCTTTGACGGCGACGCGAGGTCCGATCTCTGCTCTGACCGTTGGTCAAAATAGATCGTAATATTAGTCATGTAACTAATAGCAAATAACTTTTTTGGCTACACAGAACACGTAGGTTTTTAGTGGCAAACACAAAATGAAAAAAATTCTGGTTGTAGATGACGACAAAATTTTGCGTACAGTTTTAAAGCACACCCTCGAACAAGAAAAGTATCAAGTAACCGTCGTTGGCTCTGGAACAAACGCGATGGAAGCATTTGAAAACGATACTCCTGATATTATTATTTCCGATGTTTCGATGCCAGAAATGGATGGATTTGAATTTTGTCGGCGATTGAGATCGCGACCAACGGGTCAATTAGTACCGTTTATTTTTCTTTCTGCTAGGGGTGATTTGGAAGATCGTATTCAAGGACATTCTATTGGTGCAGATGACTATTTAGTAAAACCTTTTGAAATTAAAGAGTTACTCGCTAAAATCGAGGCTTTAATCGAAAAATCGCGTCGTATCCACTCAGAGATAGTTAACATCATTGGGCAATTTGCTAATGGTAATAAAGCCAGGATGTCCGATAATATAACATCTGTAAATCAAGGTCAATCTCCCGAAAACAGCCACACTCCAGAACCTTTACCATTGACTCCTGCTGAAGAAAGAGTATTTTGGGAAGTTATTCAAGGTTTTACAAACAAGCAAATTAGCGATCGCCTGTTTATTAGTCCTCGTACAGTCCAAACTCACCTGAGTAATATTTTGAACAAACTCAATTTAGAAAATCGAACTCAATTAGTACGCTTTGCCTTTGAAAAGGGGTATGAAAAAGTTCAGTTTTGAGCAAATATTGGTTAGAGTAGGAGCTTTTATAGATTAATTTAAGTAAATAGTTGTTTAATGATACATTGAAAAAAGACTAATTGGCTCTCAGTCGATAGTCAGAGTAGTGCGCAACCAAGACGAATATATATATTATGATTAAACTTGGTCTGGGAATTTTCCTAGCCATGATTTCTCTATTAATGGCTTTACTTTCTATAGAAGTTAAAGCTCAAATGTCCTCTCCAAATTTAACAAGCAAATTGGGTAATAACTTATCTTTGGTTCAACCCAAGTTGGCTGCTCAAGATAAACATACTGAAGTAGAAGCAGAAGAAGAACCGCTGGATTTTTCTTCTTCTGGTCGTTCTGGACAACAAACCGCAGGAGAAAGTCGTGGTAACTGTCCTCAGATGAATTTTCCCTTAACGGCGATCGCTCCTAAAGATAATGTGAGCAAGACTAGCGCTTCTCATCCTCGATGGTGGTTTTATCTGCCCTACGATACGTCACAAATTAGCAAGATTGAGTTTGTACTTCAAGACGAAGAAAGAAAAGATCTGGTGCGAAAATCTGTAGTAGTAACAGAAACCCTTCCCTACATCAGCACTACGATTCCCCGACATGATTTAGGAATCAAACCAGATCGCTGGTATCGTTGGTATCTCAAAGTATACTGTCTGGAAGAGAAGGATACTGTACCATTATTTGTCTCTGGCTGGGTTCAAAGGATTACCCTTGATTCAAAAGACGATCTGCTCTCTCAGGAAACCTCTTTGACTCCTACAGACTATGCTCAACAGGGTTTGTGGTTAGATGCGATTGATTTGCTCTTGAAAACTCAAGTATCTCGCGCTTCAGCATCAAAACCATCTCAAGCTTGGCAAACAATCATAAATTCTCCCCATATTGATTTAGAGCTTCCTCTACCAAAAAAAACCAGTATTGCGATCGAATAGTTAAATAGACTAAAAAATATTGTATGTTAAACGACAATGACCGTCTTATAATAATTAATCTGCCGAACATTTGGTAAGAAAATATTACATCTTGCATTAGTCCCTAAACAAGATTGGAGCTAAAGTATTTATTTTTTGTAATTTAATGACCGATTCGGTTCAAAGTAATGCTAACTTTAACTCAAGTTGATAGTGGGGATCGCCAAAATTATAAATTATGATCTCATCAGAACAGGATATCAATCGTCTGCTAGCTACTATTTCCTTAAGGATTAGGCAGTCTCTTGATGTTGAGAAGATTTTGCAAGCTACTGTGGAAGAAGTTTGTCAACTTTTAAAGTGCGATCGCGTGCTAGTTTATCGTTTTGAGCCAGACTGGAGCGGTACAGTAACAGTAGAAGCAGTCAGCAATCCTCAATGGTCTATTTTAGGAGATGTCATTCGCGATCCCTGTTTTGAATCAGCTTGGATTGACAAGTATCAACAAGGAGAGGTTACTCACCATGAAAATGTCAAAACAGTAGCTATTGATGAGTGTTATCGAGAATTACTACAACACTTTAATGTGCAAGCTAACTTAGTTGCGCCGATTTTACAGCCTCAAAAAAAGCCAAAAGATTTTATTATTAAGAAAAATCAGGGCAATAGTGGTGCGAATTCCCCTTTATCTTGTTCTTTAGAAAAACAGCCATCGAATATTAATGGTACTGATAATTTTTCCCTATGGGGTTTATTAATCGCTCATCACTGTCAAAAGCCGAGAAAATGGCAAGAGCTAGAAATTAATTTATTAAAACAATTAGCTAATCAGGTTGCGATCGCTATTCAACAAGCAGAATTACTGCAACGCACTCATCAAGAATTACGAGAAAGACAATTAGCCGAAAGACAAACCCAAAAAGTTAGGGAATTTTTGCAAACTGTAATAGATCGCCTTCCTGTTGCTGTCTATGTTAAGGATGCTCGTCAAGAAAACTTTGGTAAATTTCAGTTGTGGAATCAAGCTACAGAACAGATATTTAACTTAGAAGCTCCCCAAGTACTTGGTAAAACCGTAGAGGATTACTTTCCTCCAGAAAAAGCGCAAGACTTGATTCAACAAGACTTACAAGTTATAGAAGCAGGAGAAGCTCTGGATATCCCAGAAGAACAAATTGATGATGGTAAAGGTACAGCTAAAATTGTCCACAAAATAAAAGTTCCCCTTTACGATCAAAAGCGACAACCAGAATACTTACTATGTATAGCCGAAGATATTACGGCGAGGAAAAAAGCAGAATTAGAATTACGCCAAAAATCCGAAGAGTTAACCGCGTTTAGTGAAAATCTCAAGCTATTACATCGTCTAAATACGACTAACTATCAAAGTTTTGAAGAGCTATTTCGCGATCATCTGCTTACTGGATGTCAAATGTTTAACTGTTCCACAGGAGTAGTGGGTTTAATAGAAGGAGATTTCTATACTATTTATGCAATCGAATCAAATTTAGATAGTCTTCATCCACAAACGCAAATCCCGATTAAGGATACCTATTGCTGTCAAGTAATCAAGCAGAAAAAAACCGTTACCTATAACTGTGTGGGAAACATCCAACAATTATGCTTTCAACCCTTATATCAAAGCTTTAAATTTGAGTCTTATATTGGAACACCAATATTTGTTGATGGTTCGGTTTTTGGTACATTGTGTTTTACTTCCCAACAAGCCAAGAATCCCCCTTTTAGCGATCGCGAAAAAGAAACTATCGAAATGATGGCGCAAAGTATCGGACGTTTTATCTTTGCCGATCGAGTAGAAAAGAAACGCCAAGAAGCAGAAGCAAAATTGACTCAAGCCAAAAAAGAATTAGAAATCAGAGTTTTACAGCGAACAGCAGAATTAGAAATAGCTAACTATCGTTTACATGATGAACTTCGCGAACGCAAACAAACCCAAGTTGAACTTCAAGCTAGTCAAGATAATTTAAAAGAATCAGAAAGACGTTGGCGCAGTTTACTAGAAAATGTCCGTCTTTTAGTTGTCGGAATCGATATTCAAGAAAAAGTTGATTATGTTAACCCCTATTTTTTAGAACTTATTGGTTACGCTCAAGAAGAAGTAATCAATCACAACTGGTTCAAAAACTTTATTCATCCCAGAGACAGACAAAGAGCCATAGAGTTACATAATAATATCGTCAACATTAATTTTTGTTGTTCTCATCATTACCATCAGACAACCATTGTCACTAAATCAGGAGAAGCCAAAACTATTGCTTGGAATACAACTCAACTGCGCAATTTAGAAGGAGTTCCCACGGGAATGATGTGTATCGGTAAGGATATTACAGAAAGCCAAGCTATAGAAAGAATGAAAGATGAATTTATTTCTGTTGTCAGTCATGAACTAAGAACACCTTTAACTTCCATTCGTGGTGCTTTAGGATTATTAGCGACAGGGGTATTAAATACTCAGTCAGAAAAAGGAGAACGAGTAATTAAAATTGCAGCCGAAAGTACAGAACACCTAGTTAGGCTAGTAGATGATATTTTAGAATTAGAAAGACTAGAATCAGGCAAAATTGAGCTAGTTATTCACCAAGTTAAGATACAAGAGCTGATTGCTCAAGCCATCAATAGAGTGCAGATTGTGGCAAATAAAGAAAAAATCACAATTAAAGCTACAGAAAGTATTGGTGAATTTCACGGTGATGGCGATCGCTTATTACAAGTATTAACTAATTTACTCAGTAATGCGATTAAATTTTCCGATTCTGGAAGTACTATTTGGTTGGATGTGGAATTTAAAGAAACTACAGATAATCCACCACAAAAAATTATTGCCTTTGCTATTCGCGATCGTGGAAAAGGAATTCCCGCCGATCAACTAGAAAGTATTTTTGAACGTTTCCATCAAGTAGATGCTTCTGATTCTCGTCGTAAAGGTGGTACTGGTTTAGGATTAGCTATTTGTCGTAGTATTGTAGAGCAACATGGGGGTAAAATTTGGGTAGATAGTGTATATGGAAAAGGTACGACTTTTTACTTTAATATTCCTCTTGAGGAAAATAGTTACCAGTAAATTGTAACTATTCACAAAAATCTTAAGTTTCGAGTTTAGGATGTTGGTTATCACAGAAGCAATCAATAACCAATAGTAGAAAAAGTAGAAAATCGCTCATGAATCAGAAACTTGTTTTGGTAATCGATGACGATGATGGCATTAGAGAAGTCATCCAAATTTGCTTAGAAGCGATCGCTGGTTGGAATGTAATCACCGCAGCTTCAGGAGAAGAAGGATTGACTCTTGCGGATACCCAAAAACCCGATGCTATTTTATTAGATGTTATGATGCCTCATCTTGATGGTATAGCTACCTTTCAACAACTTCAAACTCAAGGTAAAACAAAACATATCCCCACAATTTTATTAACAGCTAAAGCAAAAATAAGCGAGCAAAAACAATATCAGCATCTAGGAGTCACAGGAGTTATTATTAAACCCTTTGAACCTTATGATTTAGTAGCCAAAATTAGAACCATGTTGCAATGGTGAAAGATAAAGGAGCGAGGCATTATAAGTAGCCAGTATTAAGTAGCCATTAATAGCTATAAATAACTAGCAACTAAGCTGTTATGAATTATAAATTGCACAATACAAAAATTAAATACCTAACCACTAACAAAAAATCAAATTTTAGATTACAATTAAGTTGATTGTTTGTTCAAGCTAAAATAATATTGTTAATTAAATTGTCAACACAATCACAATCTTATTTATTGATAAGGTAATGAGATAAGGAAAGATTACACGACTATCTCTGACAATACAACTTAATTTTAAGGAGCGATTAAATGTCTGAAGACTTTGGAAAATTAATTCGTCAAGCTAGAAAAATAAAAGGTTATTCTCAAAGAGAACTAGCCAAAATTCTCAAAATTGATTTTACCTATCTTTCTAAACTAGAAAATAACCGTGCTGATTACGCACCAAAAGAAGATGTCATCCGTGGCTTGGCTCGTAATCTAGATATCGATGAAGAAGAATTAATTTATCTAGCAGGAAGAATTCCCCATCAAGAAGAAGAGTTACTAAAACAGCACTATAAGAGTATGCCAGCCTTATTTAGAAGAATGCGCGAAAATCCTGAATTTGCCAAACAAGTATTACAAGAAGTCGCTAATACCGAAGAAAAATAGTAACCTCCAGATTACTATCGCAATGCATCATAACGATTTGAAAATTTATTAAGTGCAAACTTAATATAAAAACTTTTAAATTTCTCTTGCTTATTGCCTGTTGCCAAATTATTGTGGAGTGTACCTACCACTTTCTAGTGATGGCACTCAATGTTGTTTGAGCTTGTTGACCAGTGAATGTTTTTCGTCCTTTTCGTTACATTTCTAAGCTCGAAATAGAAGCTGCTGCTATGTCTGTCTTGATGTCTATGGAAGCAATGCCCAATCATGCTCCTAAATGGCCCTTAGACTCTAGCACAGTTGCTGAGTTTTTAGGTTTAGACATCGTATGGGATACCATCCCTGATGATGAACAAGGGCAAATTGCAGCCAGAATTTTACCCCTAGAAAAACTAATTGAAATTAATGAAAGTATCCCCCAGTTAGAAGGTGGTTTTGGAGAATCTACTATTGCTCATGAAATTGGACATTGGGTATTACATATTGATGTTGAAGAAGTAGATCGTCAGCTCCGTTTACAAACGAAAGGAATCAATTTGAGTCTTGAACCCCTATTATGTCGTACTGTTAATGATATTAATGGTATTGAATGGCAGGCACAATACTTTGCAGGATGTTTGTTAATGCCTCAATATATTTTAACTCAAGTTACTGAAGGGAAACAATTAAATAAGTGGCAACACCTTTACAAAATAGCAGAAGAGTTGGGTGTTACTATTTCTAATTTGATTCATCGTTTACAAGATTTAGGTTTTATTTATCTTCCCCCTAATTCTAAAACAATTTATTTAGGAAAAAACATCTTTAAGAGTAATTAGGAATCAGTTTGATTGTGAACAATTTTTTTTAAGTAGTTCCACTTTATTAAACATGAAATAATTGAGGCTGGGGTGTGAGGTGTGAGGAAAATATTCTCTGAGTCTATTGAATGGTTTTTAAGTAGATTTACTTATTACACAAACGCTGTATTACAAAATTCTTTCTAAGACTGTAGCTAACTGTTTACTATTAAAAGGTTTGAGCAGATATTCTGTAGCTCCTAGCGCATAGCCATAGTTTTTCTCATCGATCGTTGTTACCATGATTACGGGTATATCAGCTAATTGAGGATTTTCTTTGAGTTTACCTAGCACTTCCCAACCATCTATTCCAGGCATTATTACATCTAGGAAAATCACATCTGGCTGCATTTCTTGAGCAAGATGTAATCCTTCTGTGCCATTGGTAGCACTGATAACGGAAAATTTACTTGGGGAGAGAGAATGTTTGATGACATTATGGGTAATGCGATCGTCATCAATGACCAAAATATTCATTAAATTGGTGGTAAATTCCCTATTTCCCTTGATTTTTTCCCAAGGGAAAATGGCTTGATTCTTTTTTCCTTGAACTGGCAAATGAATAGTAAATGTAGAACCTTTGCCAAGTTCACTTTGTACATTGATTTCTCCTCCCATCATTTGAGAGAATTGTTTTGTGAGTGCTAATTTTAAACCAGTCCCGCTATACTTACGGTTTGTGGACGAATCTGCTTGATAGAAAGCTTTGAATAGCTCTTGCATTTGTTCTTTATCCATGCCAATTCCTGTATCCTCGATCGCGAAACTTATCCATGGCTCATTTTCTTTTGTATAAGGCTCAATAGATAAGGTAATTTGTCCGTTTTCGGTAAATTTACAAGCGTTACTGAGTAGGTTAAATAAACTTTGACGCACCCTGGTTCTATCCGCATACATTTTGGCCAGGTTTGAAGGACAATCAATCACCACTGTATTACCATGTTTTTCGTTCAAGGGTTTAATCATAGAAACTACTTCCTTGACCAGTGAGGAAATCTCAAAACTCTCCAGGTGCATTTCCATTTTCCCAGCTTCAACTTTAGACAGGTCTAGAATGTTATCGATCAGACTTAACAGATGTTTGCTTACACTGCGAATTTGGTGGAGGTCTGGGAGAAAACTTTCTTGTCCGATATCTTCAGCTTTTTTTTGCAAGATTTCGGTGTAGCCAAGAATAGTGTTCATGGGAGTCCTTAGTTTATGACTCATATTAGTTAAAAATTCGTTTTTAGCTTGCTTGGCAACTTCTTTTTCTTGGAATAGCTCTTTAACCTTTTGAATTAGTAGATTGAGAGAAATACTGAGATCGCCGACTTCATCTTTGGTGTTGATTGGCACTTGTATATCGAAATTTGCTTCCTGAGTGGCTTTCTGAGCCAATTTCTTAACCATCAGAAGTGGTTGAGAAATCTTGGCAGCAATCAAAATACCGACACTGCTTGCTGCGATCAAACAACCAAAGGTTGCTACCAAAATCAGTCTGATGCTGACTGTGGTAATGCTCTTAATATCCTGCTCTCTGATTTCGTGGAGAGCAATGGTATGTTCTTGAAGTTTTTCTATATGTGGTTGCGTTAGCCCTTTGTCGCCAATCTCAAGCTCAGCATAAAAGGCAAGAGTTTCAGCTACTCGTTGTGCTTCTGTAGTAGATAATTTTTTGGCAGTTTTGTTGATTTCATAAACTGAAAATCCACCAATCAGTAGAGTTAATAGAGAAATTCCTGTGAATCCAGCTAAAAGTTTCTGTCTAATTTTCATTCCCAGTTATTCTTAATACTTCTATTTTATTTCTAGGATATTTAAGTTGAGGAAATATATCGTGTAGATTTTCCAGGAATTTACCCTGTACCCTGATATCCCCAAAGCCGACACTCAAAAGTTACCTTTTCATAAATACGACGAGGAAAAAAATTCAAGAGAATAGTTAGAAAGAATGGACGCTGCTTGGGACATCGTGAAGATATTGAGGGTAAAAGATTGTTAGGTTATAGTAATGGATGCTAGATATTAAATTTGTTTGCCTGGTTACAACTGGGTTTTTAAGAACTATTCGGAATATTTATTAACACAGTTAAGGCAAATAGTAAAAGAGCAAAATCCCAATTTATTAAATGACGAAATTAACGGCAATATTGATAATTTAAGTAAGCCTTTATCCTATGCTTATTTATCTAAAAAATACCTAGAAAAGTAATTTCAATAAATCCATAATTTACTCTTTCTCTATTGAGATCGCTATATATTTTATCTTTTTAAATCCGTTACACCAGTCTGATAAATTGGTCAATTCGCGAGTTCCTTAAGCGAGTAAAATCGCCTGGGTCCCTCGTTGAACTTTTATTGCTTATAACTTTTACTCTATGGTAAATTCTATGATAATTAATAAAATATATAACATATTACAAAATATTCTATCTCAAAAGTTTTCACTCAATATTTTTAAGTCTCAGAAAGTAAAAACCCATGATTTTCGTAATCTTGAACAAGGTGTTGATTATTTTGTTGATTTTACCGAATCTGGTAAATTTGCTACTCTGACAACTGCACTGACGATAAAACAAGAAGACCAAGTGATATTGTCCTACCAAAAACAAGCTATTGTGTATCGTGCGGAAGAGTTAGAGTCTTATTGGAACGATGAGAGTATTCAACGTATCTTACTCAAAAAAATCTCAAAAGTTACTTAAGCAATTCTTTTTTTTGCAACAATCCCCTCTATTTCTTATCTTTGTAAATGCAAAAAGAAGACCCTCAGTTTTACTGGTGGGAAACCTCGCCAAGTTCACTCGTCTTTTTACCAACGAACAAATCTATTTTCGCTTTAATTCATTTAATTTTTGGACTTTTCGAGCCTAAAAATCATCATCAGGACTCCCTGCTACTCTTCTTTTAGTTCTATACCATCCCATTTTTAAAGATTTTATTGTTCTTTTTATTGTTTCTTTGCTCGATGTTATATTCCAATTTTTTTTGATTTTTTCTTGAACCTTTTCAAGATTTTTCGGAGTTTCTTTGACCCATTCTTTGATAATCTTTTCTTGTTCTAGGGTAAACAGCTTATGACGACCACGACCAGGATTATTGTATAATCCTACTAATTTTAAAGATTCCCAATTATTCAACCAAATTATAAATTGTATTCCGACTTACTTTAAATATTTGGCACAATTCTGCTATTTTATAACCTTGGTAACTTAATTGAATACAATGCGCTCTTTGTCTTACTTGATAATAAGTAGGTGGGTGAAATTAAATATAAGATAGAAAGGACAGTCAATGAAGTAAGAATGCCAGCACCACTACGTATCCAACTAAATCCTGAAGAAGAAGAGACCCTAGCCGAATTACGAAAGGCAAT
>NZ_LR213946.1 GCF_900659865.1 Hyella patelloides LEGE 07179 | reverse complement strand
GAGATAAGTGCAAGGGTCTTTTACCAATTTTAGGGGTTTTTCGCCATTTTTACTTAACTTTTTGCTGCGCCCAAAATCCTTGTAACCTTTATTTGCTCAAGGTTGTCAAGTTATTCAGCAAACCCTACTTAAAATCAATTGAGTGTTTATTGACTTTATCTCAATTTGATTTCGTTTGTACTTCAAGTCTAATTATCCTGAGTATTTATACTACCCACAAAATCCGTTAGAACCAGCTTTGAACTGCTAGAAAACCCTAAAGATTGATTAGTGGGATAGGTTCATAGGATGGTTTTTATTCCAATTCAGAATCGGAACCAAGAAGAAGTGCTAGCTGTTCGATAGTGGGGCTTTGGAAAAGAGTGATTAAAGGTAAATTTTTCTGGAATTGTTGTTGAATTCGAAACATGAGATGGACAGCTAGAAGTGAATAACCCCCCAGTTCAAAGAAGTTATCTTTTACTCCTATAGAGGTGATATTCAAAACTTCTGACCAGATTTGAGTTAGCTGAAGTTCTAAAGTTGTGCGTGGTGCTACATATTTATCCTCTCGGATGAAATCTCCATCATGTGCTGGTAGTGCAAAGCGATCTAATTTGCCGTTGAATGTTAAGGGTAAGATGCCTAAGGTAACAAAGACAGAAGGCACCATGTATTCTGGTAGGTTCTGTTTGAGGAATTCACTTAGTTGATGGTTACTGAGTGATTTATCTCTCGTAACTAAATAGGCAACAAGATATTTGTTATCAGTAATATCTTCAGTGGCAATAACTACAGCTTTTTGGATTTGGGGGTGACTGGACAGGACTGCTTCGATTTCTCCGAATTTAATGCAGAAGCTACGAATTATTACCTGACTGTCAATTCTACCAAGGAATTCAATATTACCTATACAATCATAACGGGCAAGGTCACCTGTTTTGTACAGCCTTTGGGATTCGGAATCTGGGAAGGGATTTTGGATGAATTTTTCCTGTGTTAGTTCTGGGTGATTGAGGTACCCAGAAGCTAAACCATCACCTCTAATATAGAGTTCTCCTGGCACACCAATAGGTACGAATTGCAAATTTGAATCGAGAATGTAAGCTTTCTGATAAGCTAACGGGCGACCAATGGGTACCTCACCTTTAATATCAAAGATATTTTCTGGAATCCGATATAAAGTAGCTCGAACTGTAGTTTCCGTTGAACCATAAGTGTTAATTAATTTTAAACGATCGCTATTTCCTGATTTGGCAATATATTTCTGCCAGTTTCTGACTGCTTGTGGTTGTACTTTTTCACCACCAATAATTAATAATCGTAAAGATTCTGGTACAGCTATATCTGCGTTTATCGAATTATTCATTAATTGATGCCAATAAGCAGTGGGTAAATCTAAAACTGTTAACTGCAAATTTTGACAAGCTAGGAAAAATTTTCCCGAGTCAACGGTCATTTCATTGGGGAGCAATACCAAAGTAGCCCCTGTAGATAAACAGGGGTAAATTTCTTCTACTGCAACATCAGAGTTGATTGGAGCAAATTGAAGCACGCGATCGCTTTGTGTGATTTCATATTCACAAATTGCTGCATGTATGAAGTAACTTAAAGACTGATGGGCGATCATCACCCCCTTTGGTTTCTCAATAGAATCAGAAGTATAGATAACACAAGCAAAATTATTAGGGACTACTTCAATATCAAGATTTTGCTGGCTTTGTTGCTCAATTACCCCCCAATCTGTATCCAAACAAACCACCTGTGCTTGATGTTCTGACAAAGATTCAGCTAATTCCTGAGTCGTCAACAGCACACCGACACCAGAATCTTTTAACATATAACTCAGACTTTCTTGGGGATAATTGGGGTCAAGGGGTACATAAGCACCACCAGCTTTCAATATCCCTAACAGTCCCACCAGCATTTCCAAAGAACGTTCCACACAAATACCCACCAAAGTTTCTGGTTTAACTCCAAGGGTTTGCAGATAATATGCTAGTTGGTTGGCTCGTTGATTTAATTGCTGATAAGTTAATTGCTCTGTATCAAACACCACTGCGATCGCATCTGATGTTTTCTTTACCTGTTCCTCAAACAATTGATGAATACATTTAGCCCTAGAATATAAATTATTCGTATCATTCCATTCCACCGATAACTGATATTGTTCTGCTTCACTCAATAAGGGTAATTCACTTACCTTCATAGAATAATTTTCCACAATTGCTGACAACAAATTTTGATAATGAGTTGCCATCCGTTCAATTGTTGAGCCATCAAATAAATCGGTATTGTATTCCCACTTACACTCTAATTTCTGCTCTATTTCGGTAATAAATAATGTCAAATCCAAAACGGCAATCTTGTGTTCACCGTATAAGGGACTCAAAGTTGTACTAGGCAATTCCAGTTTATCCATTGGCATATTTTCCAGAATTAACATCACCTGCAACAGAGGAGGGTAACTCAAAGAGCGTTGTGGTTGTAATGCTTTTACTACTTGCTCAAAAGGTACATCTTGATTTTCGTAGGCTTTAAGAGTGGTTTCTTTTACTTGCATGAGTAAGTTTTCAAAGGTGGGATTATCTTCAAAAAGAGTTCTCAATATCAAAATATTCTGAAAAAAGCCAATTAATTCCTCAATTTTACCGTGGTTACGATTAGCTATGAGAGTGCTAATTAAAATATCTGATTGACCACTGTAACGATATAGTAGAGTTGCCAATGCCGCGTACAGAATCATAAATAAGGTAGTACCTGTCTTTCTAGCCAGAGTTTTCAACTTTTGGGTTAGATCGGTATTTAAACTAAAATCTTGAATTGCACCCCTGTAAGTTTGTACGGCTGGACGAGAGCGGTCAATTGGTAATTGTAATAAATCCGGTGCAGCATCTAATTGTTGTTTCCAGTAATTGAGTTGATTTTCCAACACCGAAGTATTCAAGAATTGTTTTTGCCACAGTGTAAAATCTGCATACTGAATAGGTAATTCTCTTAACGGAGATGGTTCTCCTTGAGCAAAAGCTTGATATAAACTTAATAGCTCTTGGTTAAATATGTTGTCTGACCAACCATCATAGACAATATGGTGAATTGCTATTAATAGTGCATGTTCCTTGGCATCTAACTTTAATAAACTACACCTAATTAACGGTGCTTTTTCTAAGTTAAATGGTGTAGTGTATTCTTGTTGAATATGTTGATATAATACTATTTCACGTTCTCTTGCTTCTAGTTGCTGTAAATCAACCAAATTCATGTTTATGGTAGCTTCTGGATTAATTATTTGTATTGGTCTACCATCTTCTGATTTAAAGCTTGTGCGTAGCACTTTGTGGCGGCGTACTATTTCTGATAATGAATGATGTAAAGCATTAATATCTAAGTCCCCACAAATGCGCATGCATTTAGGCATGACGTAGCGATCACTTTGTCCTTCAAGTTGCTCTAGAAACCATAGTCGTTCTTGTGCGTAAGACAAGGGTATTTGGGAGGTTTGGTTTCTTGGTTGAATAGGGGGAAGGTTTAAGAGGCGATCACTAGCATACTTTTGTTGAGTTAATACTTGCTCTAACCCCGCCACGGTAGGATATTCAAATAACTCCCGTAAGGTAATTTCTACAGAAAAGCTTTGTCTAAGTCGAGAAATGACTTGGGTTGCCAGCAGGGAATGTCCTCCCAATTCAAAAAAGTTGTCGTGGATTCCTGTATTTTTTACTCCGAGAACATCAGCGAAAATATTAGCTATTATTTCTTCACTTTGGGTACGTGGTGCTACATATTTCTGTTCTCGTGGAATTTCTCTATCAGGTATGGGAAGGGCTTTGCGGTCTATTTTGCCGTTGGGTGTTAATGGTAAAGTATCTAAAATCACACATTCAGAAGGTACCATGTATTCTGGTAGTTTATGTTTTAAATACTTGTGCATCTCAGCGGAAATCGATTTATAACTCCCTTCAGGTTGAGATGACGATACATATTTTGTTTGAGCTGGAGAGATTTTTCCTCCCACAAAGCTATAAAGTAGAATCTGATTTGACTCAAGCTCAAATTTTGATTCTATGGAACTAAATTCCAAACTACCAATTGGACAAAGCCCAATTTCTTTTTTTGGTGCACTTTGCATCAATAGTTGACCAATGTGGCCTGCTTCCAATAGACAGAAATCTTTTGCTTTTTCTCCATACATCGGAGCAATTGAACTTATTTTACCAATTAAAAATATACTAAAAGCCGATTCTTCAACAACTGGCTGATTGTTACCATAAATATCCCCCTCAATTTCCCCAGTTGTATTTACTAAGATTAAACGGTGTTCGCCAGGATGATAATAATAAATACCTGGATCCAAACCTTGAACTCCATTGGTTTGGATCCACAAGTAAGCCTGCACGGGATAAAGATTTCCTGCAGAAGGATAACGATATTTGGGTAAAGGAAAATCATCCATTTTTATCTGCAATAAGCAGCTTAAAAACTCGCTAAAATCTTCCAAAGGAACGGGTTCAGGCAGAAATTGGCGATAACTTTGGCGTTCTAAATAAGCTTGCCTTTTAACTTCATCAATCTCAGATAATGGTAAATCAACGGTTGCTTTTTGTGAAGAAAACTTTCGTAATCCCAGTTGCTTGAGTTTGAACTCCATACGTTCTATGGGATTGAGTATCACTCCTGACAACTGCTCGGGTTGAGAAGCTTCTAATGAGTTGCTTAAATTATTCCCAGTTAAACTTTGCTCGGGAACAACGTAAGCCACAAGTTTATTATTATGTGAATTTACCACTGCTTCTTTAACAGCAGGATTTTGTTTTAATGCCCCTTCAATTTCTTCCAACTCAATGCGGTAGCCATTGATTTTTACCTGAAAATCTTCCCTTCCCAAAAACTCAATATCACCTGATGGCAAATACCTTCCTAAATCGCCAGTTTTATACAATCTTTCTTGAGTAACTGGATGAGTAATAAAACTGTTTTTGGTTTTCTCGGAATCCTGCCAGTACCCTAAAGCTAATCCAATACCACCAATATAAAGTCCTCCTGCTACCCAAGTTGGAGTTGGTTGCATCAAGTGGTTTAAAACATAAAAGCGTTGATTATCTAAAGGCTTCCCATAGGGAATACTCTTCCAATCTGATTCGACTTTGTCAATAGGATAGAAAATAGACCAAATAGATGCTTCGGTAGCTCCTCCTAAACTGATAACTTCGATATTTGGATATAATGATTTAGCTATCTTTGGTAGATTAACTGGTAACCAATCACCACTGAGCAAAGCTAATCGCAAATCCCCCACTTGTTTATCTATTCTGACTGACAAGTGCTCAACTAGCATTTGCATTAAAGCAGGAACTGTATTCCAAATGGTTATTTGATGAGCATTAATTAATCCTAACCAATGGGCGGGGTCTTTTCTTTTACATTCCTGTGGTTCGGGCATGACAATGGCTCCACCAGCAGCCAAAATCCCAAAGATATCGTAAACAGATAAGTCAAATTCTAGTGCTGAGAGTGCCAAAACCCGGTCATCAACTCCCACCCCAAAGCGTTGGTTAATATCCAAAATAGTATTGACCACTCCTTTGTGGTCAATCATCACACCTTTAGGCTTACCAGTAGAGCCAGAAGTATAAATTACGTAGGCTAAGTCATCGGCAGTTTGTAAGATGTTGAGTGGATTTGAAGGTGTTGCTGTTAACTCTTCTTCCATAACAGATAAACACTCAATACCCGATGGGAAACATAAGTGTTGTGCCAGTTGTGGTTGGGTGATAACTAACTGCACTTTTCCTTGTTCAAGCAAGTACTGTTGCCTTTCTGCGGGAAATTCTGGTGAAATGGGAATATAGGCTGCTCCTGACATTAAAATTCCCAATACGGCAACTATTTGCTCCCAACCTTTCTCCATCATTACAGCCACTAAAGTGTTAGGAGTTGCTCCTCTCTGACGCAACTGGTGTCCTAAATTATTAGCAAGTTGGTCTAATTGCTCATAGGTCAGAGTTTTGTCCGCAGTAATTACTGCAGGGGATTGGGAACACAACCTCAATTGCTGGCGGAACAAACTGTGTAAAGTCTCATGGACAATAGGAATATCAGTATCGTTAACTGCAGCAATGGAAGCAAGTTGCGAAGAGGGTAGTAGTTGAGGATGAGTGTCTTTCCAGGCTGAATCTGTTTTGCCTAGTTGTTGTAACCAATTGCAGTAGCTGGCAAACATGTCTCCAATTAGACCAGCTGGGAATAGTTCTTCGATCACATCCCAATTAAATACTAATGCTCCATCCTCTTCAAATATTTGATGGTCTAACCAGACTTGTGGAGTTTGGCTGATGGAGTAAACTACCTCTCCCCATTTATCTAATGACAATGAACTATCTTCACTCAAGGAATTGAGTCCTAGGGTGCTAGTAAAAACTACACCCATTGGTTGAGTATTACCATTCTGACGCCTTAATTCCCGTTGTACTTCTACTCCGCTGACATAGTTATGGTCTAAATCTTGCCACAATTGCTGTTGTAGTTTTTGAGCGCGAACGGTAAATGAGGAGGCAACGCTGTTATCAACTTCTAGCAATGTTAGTGAGGTGAAGTCTCCCACCAATTGATTAACTTGAGGATGTAGGGGGAAACGATTGAATAAGGTAAGATTGATGGTAAAGTTGGAACTTTTACTCCAGTAGTTTAAGATATCTGCAAAAGCTGTCAACAACGCTGCTGAAGGAGTAAGATTTGCTTTTGTAGCTCGTTGTTTTAATTGCTGCCATTGCTCGGGTTTGAGTCGAGCATTATGACGCTTAAATTTAGGTTTTGCGATCAAAGATGGGTGTTTTGCGAAAGGCAGTTCTGGTGCTGGTGGTAGACTGCGGTTGAACCAATATTTCTGTGAAAGTTGATATTGTGGTGTATCTTTGAGTAATAATTCTGCGATCACATAATCTCGGAAAGAGATTTCTAATGGCGGCAGCAAAATATCTGGATTTTCATATAGTTGTTGGAACTGTTGTCCCAGCAAGCTTAAGCTCCAAGCATCAGCAATTAAAGCATCAACGCTGAAGTGGAGACGGGTTTGTTCTTCATTCAATATGGTGGCGCGAATTCTGAATAGAGGCCATTGGTCTGTTGGTAATACTTCGTGTGACATTTGATGCCGAATTGCCCCTAGTTGCTCCGCTATTATTGACGGTGATTGAGAGCGTAGGTCCAAAACTTCTATTTCGTAAGCAGGTACTTTCTCCAGAATTTGTTGTTCTCCTGAAGCTAAAACCACTGATCTGAGCATGTCATGATATTCAATTAATTTTTGACATGCTTGCTTTAACTGCGGCAGATTTAAGTGGGAGCAATCTAGTTCCATATAAATGTGGGTGGCAATGTTACCGAGGTCAAAGTTTTGATTGCGACCTAGCCAGTAAGCTTGTTGGATATCTGTGAGGGGGAAGGGTTGATATTTTTTTTCTGGAGCGGGTACTATCGTAGGCAGATTTATGGCTGATGCTTGCTGACAATTGCTAGTTCGCAATTGAGCTATAGTTTGTTCTAAAGCAGCTACGCTAGGATATTCAAATAACTCCCGTAAAGGAATTTCTACTTCAAAGGCAACTCTGAGTCTAGAAATTAATTGGGTTGCCAGCAGAGAATGTCCCCCCAATTCAAAGAAGTTATCGTGAATGCCAACATTTTTAACTCCCAGAATATCAGTGAAGATGTTAGCAATAATTTCTTCCGAAGGAGTGCGCGGTGCTACATATTTCTGTTCTCTTGAAATTTCTCCATCAGGTACTGGTAATGCTTTGCGGTCTATTTTGCCATTGGGTGTTAACGGTAGTATGTCTAAGGTGACAAAGACATTGGGCAACATGTATTCTGGTAGTTTTGACTTGAGGTATTCTCGTAGGTAACTTGTTGCCAATGATGAATTGGTGACTATGTAAGCCACCAAGCGTTTGTTAGAAGAAGTATCCTCATCTACAATGACTACAGCTTGTTGGATTTGGGAATGACCCGACAACACGGCTTCAATTTCCCCCAGTTCGATGCGGAAACCTCGAATCTTCACCTGATTATCGATGCGACCAAGATACTCAATGTTACCATCGGGCAAATATCGAGCTAAATCCCCTGTTTTGTATAGCTTTCTTTCTTTAGTGAAGGAATTTTGAATAAATTTTTCCGATGTTAGCGAAGGGCGATTGAGATATCCTCTGGCTAGTCCATCACCTCCGATGTATAATTCTCCGAGTACCCCTATAGGTAATGGTTGGAGGTGTTTATCTAGGATGTAGATTTGGGTGTTGGCTATAGGGCGACCGATGGCAGAAAATGCATCTTTAGTTCTTGTTACTGTTTTATTTGCTCCCACTTGGCAAATTGTAGACCAGATAGTTGCTTCTGTCGGACCATACAGATTCCACAATTGGCTACCAGTTTCTAGGATTTGGTCGGCTAGGCGAGTAGATAACGCTTCACCACCACACAATACTTTCAGAGGATAATTAGAAGACCAACCACCATTAAGGAGCATTTGCCAGGTTGCTGGTGTAGCTTGCATAATTGTTATTTTCCTGGAGTCTAACTCAGACAGGAGCTTCTCCGATGAGTGAGCCATTTCACGGGAGGCGACAATAACCTTTGCTCCAACTGTTAATGGTAGATAAAGTTCAAGGGCTGCAATGTCGAAGGCGATAGTGGTCACTGCTAAGAAAATATCTTCCTGAGAACATCCTGGAGAATCGCTCATGGAACTCAAGAAGTTGACCACACTTTGATGAGAGATCATTACACCTTTAGGTGTACCAGTAGAACCTGAGGTGTAGATGACATAAGCTAGATGAACCGAACTTACCTCTGTATTGAGATTAGCATCGGGGTGCTTCTCGATGTTTTGCCAATCAGTATCCAAACAAACCTTCTGCCCTGCGCGTTCGGGCAAAGACTCCAGCAGCGAGTGTTGAGTCAACAGCAATTCGACATCAGAATCAGCCAGCATATAGCTCAGACGTTCAGCAGGATAATTTGAGTCTAAAGGAACATAAGCACCACCAGCTTTGAGGATGCCCAACAATCCCACCACCATTTCAATGGAACGCTCCACGCAAATTCCTACTAACACATCTGGTTCCACTCCCAAGCTTTGTAGGTGATGTGCTAGCTGATTGGCTCTCTGATTCAATTGCTGATAAGTTAACTGCTCTTCTTCAAACACCACTGCTACAGCATCGGGTGTTTTCTCTACCTGCTCCTCAAACAATTGATGGATACATTTATCTTGGGGATAGTCACTCTCTGTATCATTCCATTCCACCAATAACTTATGGCGTTCTGCTTTACCAAGTAAAGATAATTGAGCTATAGGTTGTTCGGGATTTTCTATAACGGAAGATAGTAAGTTCTGGAAATGACCTAGCCAACGCTTTATAGTAGTATCATCGAATAAATCAAGATTATAATCTAATTTTAAAAATAAATTATCTTCCTCCTCAGCAATATACAGTTCGAGATCGTAGGGAACATAATTTTTAGGAATAGATAAAGAGGCCGTTTCTAAACCTGACATATTTATCGTCTTGCGTAAGACTATATTAAATAATGTTGATACCAAAACAGGTCTACTTGAATCTCTTTTAAGATTTAGTTTCTTAAGCAATTGGGAAAATGGATATTCCTGATGTTCATAATCTTCTAATAATCTCTTCCTCATTTGGCTCAAAAATTTTGAGAAGGTGAGAGATTCGTAGCTACTAATAGAAAATAAACTCGTCCTGATCGGTAACAAGTGAGTACAATACCCAACTAAATTTCGACTTTCCTGAAAATCACGCCCAGCAGTTGCAATACCTACTACAATGTCCTCATCGCCTGTCAGCTTGTGAAGTAAAATTTTATAGGCAGCCAAAAAAGTCATAAACGTAGTACAACCTTTTTGTCTACCAAGTCTTATTATCCTATCGCCAAGCTTGGTATCTAACTTAAGAGATTGTGTGCCACCTCTATAGCTCATTACGGATGAACGAGGTCGATCGGTGGGTAAATTAAGAATAGGAATAGAACTAGAAAATTTCTCTAACCAGTAGGATTCGTGAGCTTTCATTTCCTCTGTCTGGCTTCTTTTATTTTGCAACTCTATATATTCTCTGAATTGCATTGGTGGCTCTAGTTGACAAATATTTCCTTGGCACTGAGCGGAATACAAAGCAGCCATCTCTTGCATAATTACTTCGAATGAAATGCCATCAGAAATAATATGATGCATTTTTAAAATTAGGTGATGGAGTTTTTCTTCTAGCTTAAGAATATGAACTTCCATCAGAGGGGCTTGATTAAGATTTAAAGATTCTATAAGTTCTTGCTCCAGCCATTCTGCTACTTGAAACTCGCGTTCGCTAGCTGATAAATTTGAGAAATCAACCAAGGGTAACTGAACTTTTACCTCAGGCAAAATTTCCTGAAAATCTCCGGCGGAGCATATTCTTGTTCGTAGAGCTTCATGACGTCTCACAATCTTTTGAATTGTTTGCTCCATGACATCAATATGTAATTCTCCCTCTAATTTAAAGCCCTCAGACATGCAATAAGCCTGTTTGCTATTTCCTTCTAGTTTGTCTAACAACCAAAGTTGTTTTTGAGCTTCAGTTAAGGGAACGAGTACTGGCTGTCGTCCGTCAATGTCCTGAACCTGGTAGACAGGAAGCAACTGTAAAATTTCTGTTTTGTGCTGCTTTAGTGTTGCTAATATTGAGTCTGTTGAATTGTCTGCGGGCGCATCATAGCATAATTGTCCATTTTCACTCCAAATTTGCCAACCTTGATTATAAATGTCTTGCAAAAACTCTGGTAAATGATTCATAGTGCACCTCTTCTCCGCTCAGTTTTTTCAACATCAGTTTGATAATTTTGCCGATCCTTTACAATTTCTCTTTTATCAAATTTAGGCAAGTTGCTGTCATTGTTTTCTATTGACTCCCTTCTCATTACCTCCTGATAAAGGTACTCAGACAGCTTCCTAATAGTTGGATACTCAAATGCCAATGTTATAGGAAAGGAAATTCCCAGGTGAGTTTGTAATCGGTTCTTGAGTTCAATTGCCATAAGAGAATCCATACCCATCTCCACTAAACTTAAGTCAACTTCTAGCAATTGGGATGAATTTAGTCCTAGTAACTTAGACATTTCTAATTGAACGTATGCGAGCAAAATGTCCTGGAGCTCGTTTTCTGACGCTGCTTCTATTTCTTCTAGATCGGCGAACGGCTCTGGCAGTTCGCGCAATGCATCACGCGCCATGGCGGCAAAGTCATCCAGCGTTGGCGCCATCGCATCGGCCCACCGATTGGCTGGAAAGTCGGGAAGTTTTTGGCCCATGGCAGTGTCAGTCTGACCTTTCTTGCCGAACGTAATGCGCAACGCTAGCACGCGGACGTGCCGTTTTCGCCTCGCGCGCGTAAATAATTGCGTGATCGGCTTGCTTCAAGGTTGGTGTCTTCGCCCTCTTGGCTCGACAGCGTTCCTTGCTTCGTCAATAGTCTCGCCCAAGGCGTCGCAGCAGAGAATCAACGCGATGCCACAACAAAGATATGCGGCGTTCCCTTTGCCCGCGGCGGGCAGACACGCAACGCGCGGCACAATGAGGGGAAGCTGCTATGGGCCAGTCAGCGCAGGTGCAAAAACGCAAGCTGATCGAAGGGGCCGTGAAGGTTCTCAGTGAGGAGGCCGATGACGCAGAGGCGCTATCGAAGTTCGCTGCCGCACTGTTCCGCGAAGGCGCGGCTGAAGACCTTGTCACCTACTCGGCCGCTGAGCTGGCAACGATAGCGCGTGACACGTTTGAACGGATGGCCGACAGGCGTTCTGGCCAGGCGTTCGTGCGCGTTTTCAACCCCAAGCCGGTGTCTGGCGATGGGGTGCTGAGCGATGTTTCCGCCGTTGAAATCGTCAACGATAACATGCCGTTCTTGGTCGACTCGGTGATGAGCGAACTTCAGGGCGCCAGCGTTGACTTGCGGTTGGTGCTTCACCCGGTTTTGTGGGTTAATCGCGACGCCAACGGTCACCTCACGCATGTGCATGGCCATGAGCGCCCGATGGGCGATGAAACCGCGCTGCGTGAAAGCGTGATCCTGTTTCATGTCGAGCAGATGGACAGCGTCTCAGACCGTGATGCGCTGGAAACCGGCATTCATGCGGTGCTGGCTGATGTGCGTTTGGCCGTACGCGATTGGAAGGCCATGCGGCACCGCGTGAACCAGGTGGTGATGGGTTACAAGTCCGATCCTCCCTCTCTGCCAGTGGATGAGCTGGCCGAGGGCATCCAATTTATCGATTGGGTGCTGGACGACAATTTCACGTTCTTGGGCATGCGCGACTACAAATTTGTCGACGATGGCGAAGGTGGTTCGCTTGATCGGGTGGATGTGCCAGGTCTTGGCCTGCTGTCCGACCCAGATCTGATGGTGCTGCGCAAGGGCGCGACCTTCGTCACCCACACACCGGAGCTTTTGGATTTCATGCGGCGACCCGAGCCGCTTTTGGTCACTAAGGCCAACATTCGCAGCCGTGTCCATCGGCGCACCTACATGGATTATATCGGCCTTAAAACCTACGCCGACGATGGCACGCTGTTTGGCGAGTTGCGTATTGTTGGGCTTTTCTCCGCCACCGCTTACACCCGCTCCACGCGCAACATTCCTTATCTGCGCCGCAAGACCGACCAGGTGATGGAGCGCTCCGGCTACGATCCTGATAGCCATTCGGGCCGTGCGCTGGCAAACGTTCTGGAAAGCTATCCGCGCGATGAGCTGTTTCAGCTCGATCTGGAAACGCTGCACCGGTTCTCAACGGCAATCCTACAGCTGGGCGAGCGTCCACGTGTGCGGGTGCTGTCGCGCATCGATAAGTTCGACCGCTTCGTTTCTTCGCTCGTTTTCGTGCCACGTGAGCGCTACTCGACCGACACGCGTATGAAAATCGGTGATTGGCTTGCCGAGCAATATCAGGGGCGCGTGTCAGCTTGGTATGTGGCTTATCCCGAAGGGCCGTTGGCACGGGTGCATTTCATCATCGGGCGTTCCGAGGGCGATACGCCGGATATTGCGCAGGAGTTTCTTGAAGAGGGCGTTTCGGAGATCGTGCGCACTTGGACGGATGCCTTCCGTTCAGCGGTGCGCGCCAGCCAAGACAGCGTTCGCGGCGGATTGCTGCTAAGCCGTTACGGCGATGCTTTCACGGGCGCGTATCGCGAAGCGTTTTCCGGCGAAGCCGCGCTGGATGATGCGGTGATGATGGAGAGCTTGGGCGAGAGCCGAAGCCTGCAACTGGCCTTCCGTGGCCGCGATGAGACCGACGGCAAGCGCATCGACCTTAAGCTCTATCATGTTGGCCAACCCATCGCGCTGTCTGATCGTATGCCGATCATCGAGGCGATGGGTTTTCGGGCGATCAATGAGCGCACGTATCGCGTGGAGCGCCGCGATGCGCAGGCGGTGTGGATACACGATATTCTGCTTGAACGTGCCAATGGCGAGTCCATCGATCTGGAAACGCTGGCTGAACCGCTGAAAGCCGGTTTCCTGGCGGTTTGGTATGGCCAGGCGGAGAATGACGGCTTCAACACGCTGATTGCCAGTGCCGATTTGGCGTGGCGCGACGTGGCGATGCTGCGTGCGCTGGCGCGCTATCTGCGCCAGGCACTGCTCGCCTTCAGCCCAGACTATGTTTGGGAGACGCTGATCAAGCATGAGCCGATCACGACATCGCTTGTGGACCTTTTTCACGCCCGCCTCGACCCACGCAAAACCGAAGCTGAGCGCGATCAGCAATCAGAAAAGATTGCAGCAGCCATCAGCATGGCGCTGGAGGATGTGTCGAGCTTGGATGAGGATACGATCCTGCGTCGGTTCCTCAACCTCATTCAGTCGATCTTGCGGACCAATTTCTTCCAGCCCGGCTCGGACGGCAAACCTAAGCCGACTTTTGCGTTCAAGATCGACTCCAAGAACGTCGATGGCCTGCCAGAACCGCGTCCGTTGCGTGAGATTTCGGTCTACTCACCGCGTGTGGAAGGGGTTCATCTTCGCGGCGGCATGATCGCTCGCGGTGGCTTGCGCTGGTCGGATCGACCGCAAGATTTCCGCACCGAAGTGTTGGGCCTTGCCAAAGCACAGCAGGTGAAAAACGCTGTTATCGTGCCGTTCGGCGCCAAGGGTGGGTTTGTGCCCAAACAGCTTCCTTCCCGCGATGATCGTGAGGCATGGTTCCAAGAGGGCA
>NZ_LR213945.1 GCF_900659865.1 Hyella patelloides LEGE 07179 | reverse complement strand
TTATTGTTCGTCGCCAATTAACTGAATCAGAGCAATCTATCTCTGGACTTTATTCAGGGAATCCCAAACGCGCTACTTTTTGTCCCACAGCAGAACAATTATTAGCTGCTTTTTCTGATTTGACTTTGTATCTTTATCCTGATGGCTCTACTGAAATCAGTTCTCTGAATTCCCTTCAAAGACAAATTTTAAATTTGATGAACATTCCTGAATCGATTTATCTTGTTCCCCAGCTAGTTCCTAATTGACTCCAATCGCTCTAATTATTACTGTGACTTGATTTCATCGTCTTTATTTGCTCGACCATTTTTAAATTGAGCGAACCGTGAGTCAAGAGAAGGTTTTTGAGGCAAATAGGAAGAAGCAATTAATCCTGCCATTAAGTTGACCAGAAAATTCCAGATGCTTCGATGTCTTGAATATTCAATGTGAAAAATATTTTTGAGTTGGTCGTTGACTGTCTCGATTAAAGCTCTTTTACGCAAGAGAATTTTGTCAATTAGCTTAACCAACTTCTGTTTCATATTTTTTTGGTACCGAGTTATCAGTTGAAGTTGCTGCTCATAAAGCTTTTCAAATAAGTCTTGAGAGATATAACAGCGATCGCCAAATAACTTACCAAAAATTCCTTGAGTCATCTCAGGAACTGGCTTTCGGTTGTCAACATTGCCTGGGGTCAGTTTAAAGGCTAGCAATTCACCCTTGTCATTAAAACAGCGTTATTTCGGGTCGAAGTGATTCTTATTTTGGGTCGCTACAGTTAGGCAGCTTTTATTTTTTGGAAGTCCCTAACAACATATTGCTTTAGTTCTCGAAACGAAGTTTCATCGTCAGACTCACCCATGGTGGTGATGCGCTCTCTCATCTTTACTCTAGCTTGATAATGACCACAATGCTTACCATCAGGACTAGCAAAGTCTATGCGGACTTCTGCCCAAGTTTTGTCTGTTTCATCTATTGCTAAAACTCGACCCGCTTTATAATAGTCTAGCCATTGCCAACCTTCTTGCTGCCAAATTTCCCGTTCTACTATTTGTTCAAAGGGAGAAAGTCCAGCCCAACCTCGATAAAATTTTGGCAGTTGTGAGATCGCACCTTGTTGTTCGATTAATTGTTTTAGAAACTCAGGTTCTAAATGTCCCCAGTAACGTCCTTCAGGAAGATCGATCGCGGTTGGGGCAAAGCGATGTCCTCCAAAATGACTGCATTGCCAGACCCGCAGTTGACCCCGTGAGGTGGCAGCAAATTCAGAACGTAACTGTTGATAAATCGGATAACCAAAGCGAGAACAAGCAATATCTACATTACCATGGGTACAAACCAAAATCTCGCGAATCAACTCAGTAGATTGACGATATACAGCAAATTCTTCGATCCGTTCGGGTTGAGTTAGCAAGGCAATGATTAGAGGACTAACCTGCTCTGGGGGTAGGATATATTCTTGTTTGGTAAATCGGGCAAAAAGTCGCTGGGGACGATAATAGTAAAAAACTCGCATGAGATCGCGATGAGAATATTCTCGGTCGGGTGCGATCGCAAAGGGTCTAAGCTTAATTCCTTGCTGCCGAACAAGTTTAGCAATGACTTCCAACATCGGTTGAAAAAGCGGTTCATCTTGCCAAAATTCTTCTGACCAAGGAGGACTAAGTTCAAAAATAAACCAGTGGTCGTAGTTTCCCGCAGTGGCAATGGGATCTTCTCCAATGGCTTTTGAAATCACCGAACAAAATTTGTGCATTTTTGGTTTTTTATTGAAGATTATTTACTTGCTTCTAACCTATAAAGTTGTTTTACGGTCGGGAATGAGGGTTTCTATATTACGTAAGCTAGCAAAGGTATGTCCTGCCAAACCAATTAAAATTAAACAAACAGAGGAAAAAACATATAAAAGTGCTATCCCCGATCCTTCGTTTGTGCCGAAGAATATCCCAAAAATTCCTGCTAATGTTCCTCCAGGTTGCATTGCAGGTTCTAAGATGCGATCGGCAAGATATCCAGCTAGAAGTCTACCAATAGGGGCGGTAATTCCAGTAAGTAAAAAACTCAGTGCAAAGATTCGTCCCTGTACCTCTGGTTCGACTTTGTTCAAGAGAATTGCTTGTTTGGAAGCATTCATCAGAGGAAAGTTAATTGAAGAACAAAATTGTGCTGGCATCCAGAACCACAAACTTTGTCCTAACCCAAAAACCGTTTTACTAACTCCTGCACCAATCATGCCTAGCAACACTATTTTAATCTTACGTTGTGAACCACTCCAGATACTAGCGATCGCTGCTCCTAAAACGCCTCCTAAACCAGCAGCCGAGGATATATTTCCTAATGCTTTGGCATTGTTTCCCGTGCGAGCAAGAATCATTGGGGAGTATAAGCTAGCACCAAGATCATGGGCAAATTGAAATAAAGTATTAATTATCAAAAGAGCAAGTAAACTAGGACTATTACGGACATAGCCGATGCCAAAATTAAGATCTTGCCAAACCGATTCCATTTTTATTTTAATAGAGGCAGAAATTGCTCTGGCTTTCGACGGCGGAGTAATCTCTGAGCGTCGAGCGGATTTTTGAGCTTGTTTTTTGGGGTTAGGAATAGTAACGCAAAGAAGTGTAATGAAGGCGTACACAAATGTCCCCAAATCGATCAGCCAAATTCCAACTAAACCAATAACACCATATAAAACCCCAGCTAAGGCAGGTGCAATAATAGCCGAACCATAGTGTACTATCGAACCCATGCCACTGGCACGGGCGTATTGTGCTGGAGGAACAATAACTGTAATCGAAGCTGTATAAGCCAGACGCTGAATTTGCCCAAAAGCTCCATTGAGCATTCCTGCTGCATAGAAATGCCAGATTTGTAAATGGTCTGTTAGATAAAGGAACAACAGCGCAATTGTGGAAAAACCAGCTACTAGGTCGGCTAGGGCAATCAAGAATTTACGATCTGAGCGATCTACCAGACCGCCAGCAAGAGGAATCACCAACAAGCTAGGAATTTGGGTAAAAAAACCGATTAAGGCGATCGCGGTTACTTCTTTGGTAAGTTCCCAGACTAAAATTGCTACAGCGAAGCGAGTCATATAGCTGCCAATGGTCGAGACTAACTGACCGCTCCAGACTATAAAAAAAGTCCGCATTATGGTTTTGCCTGGGTTAAGTGAGTAAACAAATCATCAATCACGGCATTTGCAGCTAAGGGACCGCTACCAATCCAATACCCTGGAACTTCGTAAACCCGACCTTGCTGCACCGCTTCTAATTGTGACCATAAAGGATCGTCTTGTAATTGGTTTAATGCTTGCTCGGCTTCTTTTCCTAGACTCCAGACAAAAATGACATCTCCGTCTGCATCTTGAATGCGTTCGCGAGAAACTTCACGCCATAAACGCTCGGAGTCTTGTGCTGGCGGTCGAGATAAACCCGCTTCTGCCAGAATTTCACCGCTAAACGAACCTCGTTGATAAAGACGAATGCGATCGGGAAAAATGCGAACTACAGATACTTCAATCGATCGCACTTCGTCTCCTATTTCCGCCCTAAATTCTGCTAAACGCCGATCGTACTCTTGCAAAATCTTTTCAGCCTCCTCGGATTGACCCAGAATATTCCCTGTGAGTTTGAGTTGTTCCTTCCATTCCGCATTCCCTCCTTCTGCCAGCACGATAGTAGGTGCAATTTGCGAGAGTAATTTATACACCTGTTCGACATTTTTGCCTCCCAAGATTAAGTCAGGATTGAGAGAGGCGATCTCTTCAATGTTCTGTTGCTCCGAAGGCAGTTTAGTTACTCCGCTAATGCGATCGCGTAAATGAACTGGAAACTGTCCCGTATTTTCGTTATATAGCGCAGCTATGGGCTTGACTCCTAAAGCAAGAATAGAATCGAGCGCAATATTATCTAATGCTAAGACTCTTTGCGATCGCACGGGGACAGCAGTTTCTCCCAAGGCGTGTTTAACCATTCGCGCTTCTCCTTTAGTAATAGCAACCTTTGGCGAATCATTAAAGTTATTTTGACTACAAGAAGCAATGGCAATAAAACCAAATGACACCATAAAAATTAATATCTTACTTCGGATTCTTATCGAACAAACCCGTCCATTTCTGTTTTTTACCTTCATTTATTTTTAGACTGACATAATATAGACATGAAAAGCCGAAAACACCATAGGTCTTATTTCCTCCGCCACTTTTGTTACCAATTAAAACGGTATCCCAAGCTAAAGGTTCTCCCTAAAGCAGCAGCATTTTCGCTATTTTCATCTTGCACCTGAGAATCAACGGGAAAATATTGCTTGTCCAAAAGATTTTGAATTCCTAACGTTAAAGTTCCTCGACCCAAATTTAGACTACTAATAAAATCAAAAGTAGCGTAGCTATCAATATCTAGTTCATCTACGCCATCTTCAAAAGCGCGATCGCGACTTCCAACTACTAACAACTGCAAGCGATTTCGCCAACGGGGAAGGGTGAGATTCTCCACGTAAGCAGTAACTTTAAGCGGTTGAATATCGAGGGAACTTAAGGCAATATAATCATCTTCCCCATCGTCTTCTGGATTACTTTCTCCTTCTGTCCAAGAAAAGGACGTTCCTAGCTGCCAAGCATCGGCAGGCTGATAGTCTAAAGCTGCTTCAAACCCATAGGTACGGGTAGGCGATCGCTCTAAGACTAAAAAAGCTCCATCATCACTTTGACGGACGTTTTCGCCAAATTCTGACTCTGTGTAAAATCCCGCTACGGAAAACTGAATTTTATCCCATTCACCCCGAAGCCCCAATTCGTAGGAATCAATTTTTACAGGTTCGGTAATATCAATTGAATTTTCTACACTGATAAATCCAGTAGGCGGAAAACGGAGAATTCGCCCAAAATCGGTAGCGGAAAAGCCCTGAGAAAAGTTAGCAAACAAATTAAGCTCATCCGTCAGGTCAACAGTAGTACCCAGGTTAAATACCACATCATCTATATCAATATTGCCCCCTTCAACAGTTCCCAAACCTGGTGTATCTAGTAGTGAGTAATCATCAACGGCTAATTCAATCTGTTCGTAGCGCAATCCGCCACTAAAGCTCAACCAATCTTGGGCGTCCCAGCGCAGTTGGGCAAATAACCCCAAACTGTTTACATCGTAAGGTGGAGAAAAAAACAGCTCGTCAACTGTATCAAATTCCTGTCCACCGCTGTCTTCAAAAGTTTCAGGGTCGAATACTGTTAGTGGGTTTTCGACCGATTCATTAAGATAATCTGCTCCCCAAAGTAAGTCTAGTTCGTCAATAATTGGAGTATCTACTTGCACTCGCGCCCCCAGTTTTTCAGTATTGATTTCTGTACGGGAGACAGAATTGAAAAAAGTATCGCGGTTATCTTGAGGAATAGTGCGACTGAGAAACTGTTGATAAAAACCTAGAATCTGCACCTGAGAACCCAATAAATCATCGTTCGTATACCGAACACTGGCGATCGTATCCTTCCGTCCAGGTGAATCGTCTATTTCAATTTCTCCATTATCGAGAGAACGTGCTTTGACTCTCTCTTCAATGTCGTCAAGGGCAGGATCGGGCAGGGTAGGATCGTCTTGTACGTCGCTAAAATGATTGAGTGCAAACTGCAAACGCTGCTCTTCGGTGATATTTACCCCCAGTTTGCCCAAAACATTAAATGTTTCCAAGTTATCTAGTCCTTGAGAACGTCCGACGGGAATGCGATCGCCCTCAGCATCAAAAGTATCGCCCGTTTGACTATAAGCTAACGAGAGTAAATAATCAACGTCTTCGTCTCCTCCAGCCAAAAACTGACTGACTTCTCCTCCAAAGCTGTCGGAAAAATCTGATAAAGATATTCTCGGTCCCAAGGTCAGGGAGGTACTAGCTGTAAATGGTTCGTCGATAAAATCGCGGGTAATAATATTAATCGTTCCTCCTGCTGCTTCTGCACCGAACACAGCATTTGCTCCCCTAATTACTTCAATTCGCTCGATCGCATTGGGATCGATACTCCTTAAATTTTGAAAGGCACGACGATTACTTTCAGTGGGAATACCATCAATCAGCACCTGGGGTTGACGACCTCGCAAAGACTGACCCCGATTTGACGCACTTTGACTTGGCGGACCAAATCCTGGCACTGTTTGACCCAAAATATCAGGCAAATTGTCGCTCAATGCCTCTTGCTGCTCGATTTCTTCGCGCTCGATGACTGTTACAGAGCGCGGCACCCGCGATATTGGTTCTTCGGTTCGGGTACTGATAATCTCGATTTCTTCGTCTGGTTCGGTTTGGGCTGTCGCCTCTGGTGTCACTCTCAAAACTAGATTCTGTTGACTGGGAATTACTTCGGCACTGGGTACATTTTGTTCTCCGCTAATCGTTAGGCGAATACTACTGTCATCTAACTGGCTCATCGCAATTTCGGCGATTCCTGGTGCGGGGTTGGTTTCTCTAAATTCATCCCCCATAGGTAAAGCTAGAGTTGCATCTAAAAGATCGATGACTAAATTATTGCCTTCAGGAAGAATTAACGGTACTAATTTTTCTCCTGCTGAGGTTTGGAGAATTACTTCTAGCCCCGAATCAGTCTGATTGACCTCTACTCCTGTAACCAGAGTAGTCCCAGTCCCCTGAGCTCTTAAATTTTCTGTCGTATTTCTCGGTAATAATCGTATCTTCTCTGCTTCAGACACTACATGAGTAGAAGTAATGTCAAGCTCTATCGAATTTACTTCTGCAAAAGTCCACTTGGGAAAAGCAGCTACCAGCATAACTGCTAACAAAAAGGGATTTAGTAATAGTATCGGGTTTGGGAATAGTAATAATAGTTTCAATCAATACTCCTCATAAGTTTTTTCTAAAGCTTTGTCGGGCTTAGATCTTCACACCAACTAATTGAGCAACAACTTTGCCTATCTAGAATAGTTTTAGGTGTTACGTCTTGGATTAGCCTACCATACTTATTTATAAACTTTCTCATTAAGTTTAATGAAATTTCCTTGATGATAAGTAGTTAATTTAGAAACAGAATTATTATCTTGGCTGCAACAACTTCAAGTCCAACTAGCGGAAGTTAGGCAATACGAATACAGTCCATTAGTGCAGATTCAAGAATGGAGCGAAATACCAAGAGGTTTCCCATTATTTGAAAGTCTGGTTGTTTTTGAAAATTATCCGATAGATTCTAGTACTCTACCAAGTTTGAATTGAGGGATAGAGTCGCTTCAGTTTAATCCGAGCATCTGCGGTAGTAAACCGCCAGTCCACCGAATGATACTAAATCCGATTTATAAAGTATGTAAACAACAAGTGTTTTTTAGCCAATGATAGTTGGTCAATTTACGAACTTCATCTTTCATTTCACTGACTACACAACAACGCTCAACTAAAACATTTTCTATCTCATTAATACTTTCAACAGCGTGATTGGATAAGCTGGGGAAACCCCAGCATCCCTCACGCTCAAAATATTGATTTACCAGAGGTTCATCTACTAACTGCCACAACCTTTCGGCTGGCTGTAACTCTGGAGAATAAGCTGGTAAAAATTCAATCTCTATTCCAGAGGGAATAATTGCCTTTTTACTACGATGCCATCCCGCATTATCTTCTACTAGAAGAATTTTTTTTGATTACTGACTCCAGCATCAATAGCAAACTGTTGATAAACAACATTTAACCATGACGTATTAACTCTGGGAATTAAATACCACAAAGTTTCTCCAGTTTGGGGCTTGACAAATCCGTAAACGTACAACCATTCATAGCGATGCTGTACGACCGCTTCTGGTCGATGACCGACTTTCGACCAAACCTTTCTAAGTATTGGTTTTAACCCTACTCTATGCTCGTCAAAGAACCACAGTTCTACTTCCACATCTGGATTTTCTCGTTTGAGCTTTTTGAATTTCAATGGCAAGTTATTTTTAAATATTTCCTGCTCCAATTTATCCGCTTTTTTATGTGCTGGTCTTGGACTCTGCCAAGAGTAGTTGCACTTTTTTAAGTAGTCCCATCCTCTCTGATTCCAGACTTTCTCTCTTCCCGTTTCTTTTTCCATCTAGCGAGCTACCTTAGTTCCCGTCCAGATTCCGCCGTCTGGTGGCTTTTTCTCGATCGCTCTTGTTAGTTTTTCTAACTGTGGTTGTGATAGTAATCTTTTTTTTCCTCGAACATGATTGCTGGTCTTATTTTTGCGATTTCTAACACCTTCTGCTCCATTTTGGTTGTACCGATTGATAATCTTTTGAGCATAAGGATAAGAACACCCTACGGCGATCACGCAGTGCCAGCGAAGCTGATCGCACTATTTTTAATCGTCCAGCCCTGAGATACTTTCCACAGTAGATGCCATCTTCTAGCTTCTAGGGAGTCTTTACTTTTAAGATATTTTTCTTTAAGTTCACCCGAACTTAAATGATTGGCTAAATAAGCTGTTTTTGGCATTAAATTTCTTTCTCTTCTCCAGCTTCATTTTACACATACTTTGGTAATCGGATTTAGTATGATTTCCTTGATTTCGGCGCTGTTCCCAAGCTGCCACTTCTTGTTTCAAAGTTTCCTGGTCAGGAATACGTCGTTCGAGACATTGACGAGCCAAAACACTCAATTCAATCTCTGCCATGTTTAATCAACTGCCATGTTTAGGAGTGTAGTGAAACTCTAGTTTGTCCAGAATACGTTTGGCTTCGTTTGGTTCAAAGGCTTTATAGAGAGAAGCAGGGACATGAGTATTAAGTTGGTCATGAATGACAGTAATCAAGATTGCATCGGGATAACGCTCATCAACCAAATACTTCATCTGTTGAGCATAATCAATTGCCGTTCTCTGGTCGGTGACTTCAACATGACGCCAAGCTCCTAAAGGTTCAAAAAACATAAATAGATTGGAGACCCCATTGCGTTCATACTCATAGTCGTAGCGTTCTGGTTGACCAGGTTTGGCAGGTAAAGGTAATTGAGTTTCGGCAACTCGTTGCTTACTGCTCTCATCAAAACAAACTGAAGGATGAAGCGGGTCGTAGGGTCGAGTGTCAACATCTAGAACATCTTCCATGTAGTAGACAAACTGAGCATTAGCTTTGGGGGGAATCACCCAGGATTTGTTGAACCAAGGCTTGAGTTCGTTTTTTTTAGAGTCTGTCGCACAGTTTCATCGCTAATGCTCTCAACATGACCTAATTGCACCATTTGCTCTACGAGCATCTTCATCGTCCAACGTCCTTGCCCCTCTGGGGGCGAGCTACAAGTGAGGGCAATCAGATGTGCTTCAGATTCTCCATCTAAGCGACGCTTTTTTCGATTCTGTTGCTCTTTTCGATTCAAGGCTGCCGTCATACCTTGTTCTACTAAGCGTTGTCTTACTCTTTCAATCGTCGCTACACTGATTTTAAGAGCCTGATTGATGTCTCGATCTTTCCAGCCTCCTCCTGACCGATTCGTGTCAGCTAACAGTAAAATTCGCGCATGATTGACTTTATAAGCGGGATTTTTGCCTTTGTTGACTAGTTCTTCTAATGAAGCTTGCTCTTGATCCGTGAGAGTGACAATATATTTTTTCTTCGGCATCTGTGAAAGTTTTTTCAGCAGAAATGACATTTCGCTCATTTTCGCCGATTTCATCCCTCAATTCAAACTTGGTGGACTACTACCCGCATTTCCTATAAATTAAACTTAAAAGGCCCTAGTTTTAACGTTCAAAGTGCTTGTTCTACTTCCTTAGTTGCGGTTCATCTTGCCAGTCAAAGCTTACTAAGCGGAGAATGCGATATGGCTATGGCTGGGGGCGTTTCGATAAGATTACCCCTCAAAGGCGGTTATTTGTATTCTGAAGGGGGTATTCACTCTCCAGACGGACACTGTCGCGCTTTCGATGCTAATGCAAAAGGAACTGTTAGCGGTAGCGGAGTGGGAATAGTAGTATTGAAGCGTTTAGAAGATGCTCTCAACGATAATGACACGATCGACGCAATAATTAAAGGCTCTGCTATCAACAACGATGGAACAGTAAAAGTAAGCTATTCAGCCCCCAGTATTGAAGGACAAGCTAAGGCGAACGCATCTGCTCAAATAATGGCTGAAGTAGAGCCAGAAAACATTACTTATATTGAAGCTCACGGGACGGGAACACCTTTAGGAGAGCCGATCGAAGTAGCTGCTTTAACTCAGGTTTTTGCTGCTAAAACTGAGGACAAAAATTTCTGTGCTTTGGGTGCAGTTAAAACTAATATCGGTCATTTAGATGCAGCAGCAGGTGTAGCGGGTTTAATTAAAACAATACTCGCTCTCAAACACCAATTAATTCCTCCCAGTCTTAACTTCGAGCAACCTAACCCCCAAATTGATTTTGAAAATAGTCCTTTCTACGTCAATACTAAGCCTTCTGTTTGGTCGAAAGACAATAATACACCTAGATGTTCTGGTGTAAGTTCTTTTGGCATGGGTGGAACTAACGCTCACGTAATAGTAGAAGAAGCACCACCTTTACAGGTTAACAAGGGAGCAGGGGAGCAAGGGAGAAAATACAATTTACTCGTACTTTCTGCTAAAACAGAATCGGCAATAGAAACAGCAACAAATAACTTAGTCGAGTATCTCAAACAGCATCCAGAAATTAACTTAGCCGATGTTGCTTATACTTTACAAGTCGGTCGTCGCCCTTTTAATTATCGTCGAATATTAGTCTGTGAAAACGATCGCGATGCAATTGAAGCTTTTAGTAATAAAGATACTTCTAGAGTAACTACTGGCTTTTACTCAGTTCGCGATCGCGAGATAGTATTTATGTTCCCAGGACAAGGAACTCAATACGCAGACATGGGTAAAGAACTTTATCAAAGTGAACCCGTTTTAAAAACTCGATCGATCGCTGTTCGGAATTGCTCGAACCTTTACTAAATCTAGATTTACGCTCTTGTCTTTACCCAGAAGAAAACACTCCATCCCAAAAAATCAACCAAACTGCGATCGCGCAACCTGCTATATTTGCCATAGAATACGCTCTCTCTCAGTTGTGGCTATCCTGGGGGATACATCCTGCTATTCTTATCGGTCACAGTATAGGTGAATACGTTAAAACCGCATTTTTCTAGAAGTGGGAGCGGGTAATACCTTAAGTACCTTTACGAAATCATCGCAGGCTGGCGAGGTTTCATCCGCAGTACCGATGACCAGACAGCAAAAAATAAACAATACGCCAGTGTTAACATCTTTAAGGCATCCCAAAGAAACGCGATCGGATTTAGCTTTTATCCTCAATACTGTCGGAAAATTATGGTTAGCAGGAGTAACTATAAACTGGTCGAAGTTATACCCTCGCGATCGACCTCAGCGCGTACCTTTACCAACTTATCCTTTTGAAAGACAACGTTATTGGATCGAGCCTCAAAGCCAGTTTGCTGCTGAAATTCCGCAAAAACAAGGCAAAAAACCAGATATTGCCGATTGGTTTTATGTCCCTTCTTGGAAACAATCGCCCCTGATTAATTCTGTCAATTTAATTCTCCAATCTTCTTGGCTGTTATTTATAGATGAATCCGATATTGGTACAAAAATAGCCGCTCGTTTGCAAAAAGAAGGTCAAGAGGTTATTACTGTAAAAATAGGAGATAAATTTACTAAAGATAGTAATACTTATACAGTAAATCCTGAAAAGGAAAAAGACTACGACAATCTCATAAAATCTCTGCAAAATTTAGAAAAAATTCCTAACAAAATCATTCACTTTTGGGGAATTGAATCGGAGATTGATCGCAAATTAGATTGTTACAGCCTTCTCTATCTAACTAAAGCATTAGATCGCCAGCACGTAAATAGTTCGATATCTCTAACAGTTGTAAGCGATCGCATTTATGAAGTAACTGGAGCGGAAAAATTACAACCAGAAAAAGCAACAGTATTAGGATTAGTCAAAGTAATTCCCCAAGAATATCGCCATATTAATTGTCGCAATATCGATCTCGATCTCTCTCAAAACAATCCTCAATTAATAAAATCCTTATTTGCCGAATTAACAATCCAATCTCCAAATATTGCGATCGCCTATCGCCATAAACAGCGTTGGGTACAAATTTTTGAACCTATATTCCTTCCTAAAATTAATGCTGCTAACTTGCGTCAAAAAGGAGTTTATTTAATTACTGGAGGACTGGGTAATATTGGCTTATTATTAGCATCATTTTTAGCAAAAAAATTCAAAGCAAAACTAATTTTAATTGGGCGATCTGGTTTGCCAGAGCGATCGCAATGGTCAGAAATATTAGAAAATAAGGTTCTACCGAACTTACTGTGTAAGACCAATAAAGAATTAATGCCTCAAGCAAAAATAGTAGCGGATAACTTTCATGTAATGAAACAAGTAAATGATGAATTAGATGCTGCTAGAAAAAAAATCACAAGAGAAGCAGAACGACTTAAAAACAAATCTAAAAAAGAAAAAATATTGTCAGGACTGACCAAGAGTAAATATGTCTTGCTCAAAAATCAAGAAGATTTGAAGGAATCGGAACAGGAGAAACTTCAAGAAATTGAAAGAATAGCTCCTGTTTTAAGGAAAATGCACGGGTTAAAAGAAAAACTCAGAAATATTTTTGAAACTAATAAAAATTGGAGCGAGGGATTATTGAATTTAGCAGATTGGTTAAAAGATATCTTCGAGTATTTTCCCAAAAGCTTTGGAACAATTAAAAGATGGATAGGGGAAATTATTGCTTACTTCGATGAAGGAACTACTCAAGGAGTAGTGGCAGGAATTAACAATAAACTCAAGCTGATTAAAAGAAGAGCTTTTGGATTTAGAAATTTTGATAACTTTCAACTTAGAAGCCTTTTAACTTGGCACTTTGCTAGTTAGTTTTGCATAGTAAGTTCGGTAGAACCGAAAATAAGAGCAATGAAAAAGTTGCAAACAAAATTCAACAAGTAAAACAATTAGAATCAGATGGGACTGAAGTCCTCGTACTAAAAGCAGATGTAAGCGACGATAATGCGATGGAAAATGTTATTATCGAAGCTAAAAAACGCTTTGGTAATATTAACGGAGTAATTCATGCAGCAGGAACAGTTGGAGAACAAGCATATCGAACGATTCAAGAAACAAATATAACCGAATTTCAGCAGCAATTTAAAACTAAAATAGCAGGAACTTTAGTCTTAGAAAAAATCCTGAAAGAACGAGAATTAGACTTTTGTGTATTATGTTCCTCGATCGCAACAATTTTAGGAGGTTTAGGCTTTTCAGCCTATTCAGCAGCGAACCAATATATGGACGTTTTTGCTCGTCAGCATAACAAAACTAGTCTCTTTCCCTGGATTAGTATTAACTGGGATGCATGGCATTTCGACGAAAAAAAATCCGATTCAAATTTTAGCAGCAGTTTAACATAATTAGCAATAAAACCATCTGAAAGTGCCGAACTTTGGCAAAGAATAATATCATTAAATAATATCTCTCAAGTAATTGTTTCCACTGGCGAATTACAAAACAGAATCGCGCAATGGGTGGAATTTGAAACAAAAGAAGAATCAATAAATATCCGCCATTCCAGACCAGAATTATCAGAAAACTACGAACAACCGCGTAATGAAACAGAACGTGCGATCGTGAAAATTTGGCAACAATTTCTTGGTATCGATCGCGTCGGAATTAACGATAACTTTTTTGAATTAGGAGGACATTCCTTATTAGCAACCCAAATGGTAACGCAAATTAGGCAAAAATTTCAGATATAAATAGCCTTACGTCGTTTGTTTGAAAATCCCACTATAGCCAGTTTTACAGAAAAGATTATTCGGTGAAAACAAAAACAAAATACATGAAATCAGAAAATCGACCAACTAACTTAAACACTTTTTTTATCGTTTGGAGCGGTCAACTGGTCTCAACTCTCGGCTCTGAAATGACTAATTTTGCTATGACAATTTGGGCGTGGGAGCTTACCGAAAAAGCCACTCCTTTATCTTTAATTTTCTTTTTTAGTCGTCTTCCTAGAGTAATCGCTGCAATTTTTGCTGGGTTATTAGTCGATCGCTATAATCGCAAGCACTTGATGATGTTAGGAGATACGGTAGCAGGAGTTTCTACCCTAGTTATACTTTTTCTTCTTTTAAGGGAAAATCTTGCCATCTGGCACTTTTATCTGACATTCCGCAGATAATTTTCTCAAGGAAATAATTAAATGAATTTGCTTGAATATAGCCGTTTATAGCAATCGCCAATCTTCAAAAACACCAAATAATATATTAGTTCTTATTCTGTTTCTA
>NZ_LR213944.1 GCF_900659865.1 Hyella patelloides LEGE 07179 | reverse complement strand
TGGCATTCAACCTCAACGGATTCAACTTCAACCAATCAATCATCGACTCTCAAGGTCGTGTGGTTAGCACTTGGGCTGATATCTTAAACCGCGCTAACCTAGGATTTGAAGTCATGCACGAAAGAAATGCACACAACTTCCCCTTAGACTTAGCAGCAGGCGAAACTGCTCCCGTAGCATTAACTGCTCCTGCTATCAACGGTTAGGTTGCTAGTTAAGTTTAACTACTGTTGAATCAGATTTTAAAAAGCGTCCTCCTAGAAATAGGGGGGCGTTTTTTTGTGTTTATATGGGGTAAATGGCTATTTTTTCCTTCCTAAATTTTTTCATTACAGACAATGAGTTAAGATTTTGTCCAATAATATTTCTCCAGGCGATCGCTTTTTCTGAGCTTTGAGAAACTCTGCACATAATAATAATTAATTATTAATTTTCAGTTAGTATTTTAGTACTATTTTAATTTTAGCAATGTCTCGTTTATTAAAAAAAGGCAAAGGCTGGCGAGTAGGCTGGCATTCTGAAGCAGCAAAATATCAGGGATTAATTGGTAGCGAATCTTGGGCAATTGAATTGACAGCTAGAGAATTTCAGGAATTGTATCGTTTATTACGTCAATTAACCGACACAATGACACAGATCGCCACAGAATTAATGGATGAAGAAAAAATTGCTATTGAAGTAGAAAGTAACTTAATGTGGCTAGAAGTAGAAGGCTATCCTGATAGTTATTCTTTACGCTTGATTTTACATCAAGAGCGTCGTTGTGAAGGTAATTGGGAAGCGGGAGTTGCTTCGGAGTTAGTATTAGTTATGCAGCGCATCATAGAAGAAAATTTAGTTAATTGTTAGTAGAAATGGCGATCTCTATTAGAGAACAACAAAAAGAACTAATAATTGCATTTCAAGGAAACGACTATTAGTTCTGTTAGTTCTTAATTGTGGTTGATTTAGCTAACTAATTAACTACAAATCGTCAGCAGCATTATAAACATCAATGGTGGGATTACTCTTAATCTGGACAGTTGAGCCACCGCCATAATTATTTCCGTCATTGCGACTATCAAAACGTTGACGCACTACTCTAGACTGACGAACTCGGCCCCTACCTCCTACGTTTCCTTGTACTCCTGTCGTGACACTAGCGTTTCCTCGACAAGCACCGTCACTTTGCAAATCTATATCATTATCTCGTTCTGTCGGTGTACGAGAGCCACTAATGTTGTATTGCACAGAAACATCTGCCTGTACGCACTGAGCCAAAACAGAGGGAGAAAATGCCAAACCACTAATTAGGGGCATTAAGCCAAGAGTTAATTTAATCAATTTCATTGCTTGCTTTCCCTTAACGACAATAACTAGAAGTAGAACTATGATGCGTTACTTTGCCCCCAGAGTCTCTAACCTGAGTTGTTTGTTGGTAAGAACTTTGGCGACATTTGCTTTGCCAAGAAGTACGCCAATAACGCCAAGGATACCAAATACGACGACGAGTCGGAACACTAACAGAAGTTCTTCCCGTGTCTACATAGACATCGCCGTTACTATTGGTAGTTGCTTGAACATTACCTGTACGAACGTGGACATTCCCAGCGATCGCAGTAGCGGGAATTATAATACCCAAGGCGATTAGAGATAAAGTGATTTTACTCCTTTTCATTTGTGTAATCCTCAAAAAGAACAATATGGAATCAGAGAAAGAAGCTCACCAAGATAAGCAAAAGCCAAAGATCTTTGAAACTATCTTTCTCCATAAACCATTTGGGGTATAACAGTAAAAAAAACTACCAGCTAAAGACCAAAAGCTATTTATTAATAACGACTACGACGTCTATGGCTAGTATTACGCTGTTCAGTATCTTGAACACAAACATTGTCTTCGCCAAATTGATCGCAAAGTTGTTGAGAGCGTTGCACAATTCCAATATCGTCGTTGTTGTAGTAGCCACTTCTGCCTCGATTGTTACTATACTGACGATTTTGCTGGCTAGAATTTTGTACGGAAACGTTTCCTTCGCCAGTGGTATAAGATTCTTGCACCGTTTCTTGAATAAGAGCTTCATCTGCTTGAGCAGGTAGGGAAACTAGCCCAACAGTGGAAATAGCCAATACTGCAAGAATTGTTTTTTGTGTTTGAAAAAATAATTGTTTGTTCATCATGAGTGTAAATAGTCTCTGAAATATTAACCTTGTCCAGAAACATGACGCACTCGTTTCATTTGTAGTTCCATCAATTCAATTTTTAATTGTTGAAGATTCACGCATCATGAAAATTTTTAAGCTATATAAGACGAGCAATGCACACCTTCTTATATAGTGTTTTATGGTCTGTAGTGTGTAACTTCCGTTATTGCTCGGTTGCTCCAGATAATATAACTGCTGCTGCGCTAAAGCCGATGATGTTAGGAAGCCAAGCTGCTAAAAACGGAGAAATTGTACCTCGAATTCCCAAAGAGCCAGAAATAATAGTTAATAAGTAGTAAGCAAAAATAAGGATAATACAGATGCCAAAACTTTGACCTTTGCTCGCATTTTGAGGCTTAATGCCAATAGCAGTTCCAATTAGAGCAAAGACTAAGCAAGCAAAAGGAAGAGAGATTTTTTCTTGAATTCTGACTTCTAACTTCCGAATTCTTTGTTCTTTCCCGCCTAATTTAGCGATTCTGAGATGTTCTAGGGCTTGGACTAAATTCATTTCATTATAGTCTTGTCTTTTGGTAGTCAAATCGAGAGGTGCGCGGGGTAAAGCTAACTGCTGATGTTGGAATCGGATAATATTTTGATAAGAACCATCTTCTCCCAGGATGTAAATATTTCCGTCATAAAAATCCCAAGTATTTTCGATAATATTCCAAGTACCAGAGCGAGCAGTAATAATTTGACTTACGCTTTCTTGAGAGCGATCGAGAATGGTAATATCTTTCATGCGATCGCCATCAAATTCCTCAGCATAAAATAAACGGCTGAGATTAGTCACTTTTTCTCCATTAGGCAACCTAACACGGGCATATTCAGGGTATAGAATATTTCTTTCTCTGAATAATGAAGTACTCTTTTTTTCTAAAGCTGTATCAAGAATAATATCTGCTTGATGGTTAGCAGCAGGGGCAACAAAGTTATTTAATAAAAAAGTAATGGCGACAACTACCAAACTCAAATAAATTGCGGGTAAAATAAGACGATAGACATTAATACCAATACTTCGTAAAGCAATCAATTCACTATCGCTAGATAGCCTACTATAAGCCATAAGACTGGCAAGTAGCATCGACATGGGGAAGGCAAAAACAATAAATTCTGGTAATTTAAGTGCCAAAATTTGTAGTGCAATTCCTAATAACAGTCCTGATTCTGTAACTTTTCTTACTAAATCGAAAACTGTACCAATCGATAAGCCTAAAGACGTAAAAATTCCCATTCCAAAAAGGAAAGGTAAGATTAATTCTTTTGTGATATACCAATCAATTATTGATAGCTTACGAGTAAAACCACTAAATAATTTGACGGTGGGATTTTTCATAAAGCTAAGAAACTGTTGTTAATTGTGTTTTACTTCAAGAAACCAAAATATTTTAAACCTTCTAAGACCCCATTGGCGCAAGAAGTTTGAGCAAGGTAGAGCGATCTACACTTATTTTCCTTATACCAGTGTAGTAATTCTGATTTGGCATTTCCCACAATGATTCCTTTCTCTGTGCCTCGAAATAAATCAATATCTTTACCACAGTCACCGCAAGTTACAGTACTCTCTGAAGATATTTGCCACTTTTTTCGTAAAAATTTGACTGCCAATCCTTTATCTCCATTTCTCGGTAAGATATCAAAATCTTGTTCGCTACTGTAAATAAATTTAAGCTCAAATCCTGCTGCTTCTAACACAGTATCTAATTGTCTCATAGTTACTTCTGCTACAGATTTCGCTAAATAGTAGCTTATTTTAAAAGGATTTTGTTCTGATTTTGGTTGACTTTGGAGAGTTGGAAACTGACTAGCAATCTCGACAATTTTGTTTCTATCCCAACCCTGTGCGAGAATTTTTGACCATTGAATATCAGGTGTTTTTGTTTGCGCGTCAAAATAAATTTCTGTACCCACAGAGGTCAATAAAGCGTCGGGAATTAGGAGCGATTTGTCCTTGGCTAAAATCCCATAAGAGAATAGCGTTCGCTCAGTAGCATAAACAATTTTCGTACCATATTTTTGACGATGTTGAGCTAACTCTTGACTAAGATGTTTCAAGGCTCGATCGTCTCCTATTAAGGTATTGTCAATATCCGTTACAAATAGAAATGGCTTCATGATTGTTCGTGGGACTTTATCATTCAAGCATAAAGTAACAGCATTTAATCATTTTTGCCCAGAGTTCATAGAGAAAAGGCGATTAGAACCAGCCTGAAACCGCGCAATATAGATTAGCTGAAGCTTCAGAGATCGCATTTATTGAGAAGAAAAATAGCTCTACTATTACTCCTTTTTCATGACTCCATAACAATAAATTACTCAAACAGAAAAACTTTGAGAAACAACCATTAGGTTTACCCATAGCAACACATAAAAAATTGCTAATCTTACCGATAAAGTAGATATAATTTCTCAGCAAGTAGAAGAATTAAACACTATTTTTATCGATTCGATGGGTGTTACGAGACAAACACAAAACGATATCAGATAAATGCAGAGTGAAGTTAAAGGTTTACAAATAGAAAACCGTCAAATTATTAAGCAAGTTTTTAAAGAAGACAATTCTGATTGATAGTGAGTCAAGCAAAAAAGCGATCGCCTTTTTCTATTCAGCGATCGCCTTTTCGGAAATTATTGAAACTCTGTATACTAGATAATAGGTTTAAAATTGGGCAGTTAGTAAAACAGAGAAGTTTGTCTAGCTGCTTTTTTTTCGTTTGAGAGCAGTTGCACTGAGAGTTCCCACTGCGAGAAGCCCCAAAAGAGAAGCAGGTTCGGGAACAGAATTAGCTTCTACAGAAACGTTATCAATCAATAATCCTGAATCATTATCAGTATCTCCTACATCTAAAACCCCAACCCCTAGAGTGTAATTACCGCTAGCAGTAATTTTAAAAGAAAATTTATTGAACCCTGTTTCGTCCCTAAAAGGGGTTTGGCTATCAATGAAGTTAAAAAAAGTATCAGCAAGCACTTCTGTACTGTTCAAAGAAACAAAAGCAAAATCATTATTAGTAGAATTAGGAGTTTCATCAAAAGTTAAGAAATTCCAGTCAAAACTGACGATATCTCCTGCTTGTGCAGTAAAAGTTTGTTTAATCGCAGAGCCTTCAGTTGCCTCATTAGGTGATGATAAAGCATCTAAAGTTCCTGGTGTTAAATTTAAGAAGGTCTCAATTTCCGAATCAGGAACAGATGGCGAATTAGTAGTAGAGAAAAAAGAAGGTGAATTAAGAACTAAAGCCTGATAATTACCTTCTGTTGGACCGCTACCTAAAGCTGATGTTTGGATCGTGGTCTTACCAATAGTATCCCAACTAGTAAAATCTCCCGTTTCAAAACCACCATTGAATACAGCAGCTTCAGCCTTTCCTGCTGTAGTTAAAATAATTAATGAAATACCTGTAATTGCTAATTTTTGCGTCAAATTTGTAATAGTCATATTCAGTCTTTATTCGTAAATATTGTAAGTTTATTGAGAAGATATTGATAACAATTTATCCAATTTCAGTACAGTTGCTTACGGTATAATACTTAGATTGATATGATTTAATTTAATATGATGCCTATAAAACTGCAAGCATAATACAAGTAATTCATCAAAACTTTATTGCACAGTCTTGAAATCGATAATTTATTTATCACAACTAAATAAGTACAAACAAAATGTCTCAATTTTCAATTACACAATCACAATGTTTACCAAAAATTAGTCAAAAAAGATTGTCAACGCGTTCAGTTTGAAACCAGTAGTTTTCATGTTTAAGTATTAAAGCCACAGTAAGTAAATCAAATGCATGATAGTTTACCCCCGTCTCAAAACCCTACTTCTCACATCAGAGAAGGTTAAACACGTTAAACACTTTACAACTTACCCTATCCTTGATTAGCTAAAGAGTGGCGAGAAATAACTTCATTGCTGAAGGGGATTGAGATTTTGGGCGTAGAATTACGTAGTTATGTTTACTTAGACCGTTTGCAACTGCAACACGCTGCTTATATTGGTACAGTAGCATTGGGTTTTTTACCCTTGCCAGGAGATGCTTCTTTATGGATTGAAATTTCTCCAGGGATTGAAATTAATCGCATTACCGATGTGGCTTTAAAATCAGCAGTAGTACGCCCTGGGGTACAGTTTGTGGAAAGGCTGTATGGCTTGCTAGAAATTCACGCCAGTAATCAAGGGGAAGTTAAAGCAGCAGGAAAAGCTATTTTACAGGCGTTAGGAGTTAGCCAAAGAGATTGTTTAAAACCAAAAGTAGTTTCTAGTCAGATTATTCGTAATATTGATGCGTATCAGGCGCAGCTAATTAACCGTAATCGTCGCGGACAAATGTTATTAGAAGGACAAACTCTCTATGTACTAGAAGTGCAACCTGCTGCTTATGCTGCTTTGGCTGCGAATCAAGCGGAAAAAGCTGCTCTGATTAATATTTTACAAGTATCAGCGATTGGTAGTTTTGGTAGGTTGTATCTAGGAGGCGAAGAACGAGATATTATTGCTGGTTCTGGTGCTGCGTTGGCTGCAATTGAAAATGTTGCTGGACGAGATAGTTCTGTAAGCGGTAAAAATGAGTAGAGTCAAGGTATTATAGTTCAGGTTATTTTACTAACTGTTAGGGTTAGTGGTTAGTTGTTGATGGTTGGTTTTTCATCGCTCATTGAAAGAAACTTGCTACTTTATTCTTCCTCCCTGCTCTTTCCTTGCTCCTTCTTCCTTAAAAATATGTCTTTACAACTTCGTGTCTACGTTCCCGAACATCCTTTAATTAAACATTGGTTAGCGGTAGCTCGTGATATTAATACTCCTTCTGTACTTTTTAAAAGTGCGATGACAGAATTGGGGCGTTGGTTATCTTATGAAGCGGTTCGTACTTGGCTTCCACTTATGGATGCTAAGGTGCAAACTCCTCTCGCAGAATGCGATGCAACTTTTGTTAATCCTGAAGTACCAGTGGCGGTAGTGCCAATTTTAAGGGCTGGTTTAGCTTTATTAGATGGAGCGCACAATATTTTACCCGTAGCCTCTATTTATCATTTGGGCTTGGTTAGGAATGAGTCTACTTTAGAAGTTAGCTGTTATTTGAATAAGTTACCCGATCGTTTTTTACCTGAAACGAGAATTTTGATTCTGGAGCCAATGCTGGCAACGGGAGGCTCAATTATGATGGCAATGAAAGAAATTGCGAGTCGAGGAGTTGCATCAGAAAATATTAGAATTGTCTCTATTGTGGCTGCACCACCAGCATTACAAAAACTTAGCGAAATTTATCCTCATCTCCAGATATATACCGCTATTATTGATGAAGGGATTAATGATAAAGGATATATTATTCCTGGTTTAGGAGATGCTGGCGATCGCGCCTTTGGAACTTAATCGATCGCAGAAAGTATGAATTATGGATTATTGAAATCTCGCTCTTTCATCCTTTTTGCTTTTACAATCTTCGTTGCAATCAATCATAGTCAAGATATAGGGGTCAGATGAGTCAAAAAGATAATTTTGGTAGTGGTTTTGTGCTGGGTTCGATCGTTGGGGGAGTAGTAGGTAGTTTACTAGGAACTTTACTTGCTACCAGAAATGAGACAACAGTCGAGCGGAACACTGAAGCCATAGAAGAGGGAGAGCCACCCCTTAATTTTAGTTCCGAAGAAAATATGGAAGTAGCTCGCCACAGCTTGGAAGACAAAATTGCCCAACTAAACCTTGCTATCGATGAAGTTAGACAACAACTAGGTTCTGTCAATAGCAATTCTGTGGAGAATGATTAGTTAATTAGTGTTTTAGATCTTCATTTAGGACTAATTGAGATATCTCGGTAAGAGGATAGCATCTCTAGGTAGAGGCTCTGCATTACTCTTAGAAGGAGAATAGTAAGCAATCATAATTAGTGGCAGGGTCATGGTTAAAATAGCAACTGTTGTCCCTAAAATTCCAGCCCACCTATGGTGAGGCGATTCTGCATCCTTACCAGAACGCTGACTTGAGTCCATGTAATGTGTCAAAATTGAACGCTATATATTATGGAAGTGGTAAATTGTCATTCAACTACCTCTTCATAACTACAATTCTAACTTTATTTTTGAGGATAGGTAGTATTGTTGGCAACAAGATTATCAATTCTTATTCAAAATTATTGAGGTTCAGATCTGATACCAATGGAGAAGCAGGAGAGTTTTGAGCATTATTCGGTACTAAGCAAAGAATTAATTGCAGGATTCAAAGTAATCGATTATGGACATTATTTAGATGTCACTGTTGGTGGTGGTGGACATAGCGAATTAATTTTACAATCGGCTACAGAAGTTAAAATAACAGCCATAGATCGCGACCCGATAGCGATCGCTGCCACCCAAACCAGACTAAGCTCTTACTACCCAAAACAACTAGAATTTTGGCAAGGTAATTTTGCCCAATTCCAACCTCAAGAAACTTTATTTGATGGTATTATTGCGGATTTGGGAGTAAGCTCTCCTCAGTTTGATACTCCAGAGCGAGGTTTTAGTTTTCGCCACGAAGCTCCCTTAGATATGCGGATGGATTGTTTTCAGGAAAAAACCGCAGCCAAGATTATCAATTACGAATCTGAAAAGACTTTAGCAGATATTTTTTATCAATATGGAGAAGAAAGATTTTCTCGGCGTATTGCTCGTAATATTGTGCAAAAACGACCCTTTTATACTACTACAGGTTTAGCTGAAGCGATCGCTTATTCGGTACCTGGTAAATATCGTTATGGAAAAATTCATCCCGCAACCAGAACTTTTCAAGCTTTAAGAATTGTTGTGAATCGAGAATTAGAATCTTTAGAAACTCTGATCGAAAAAGCACCTCTATGGCTCAAACCTAATGGCATTATTGGAATTATTAGTTTTCACAGTTTAGAAGATCGTCTTGTTAAACACGGTTTTCGTAATCATGAATTATTAAAAGTCATCACTAAAAAACCAATTATTCCTCAGCAAGAAGAAATTAGAGAAAATCCTCGTTCTCGCTCTGCTAAATTAAGATTTGCCCAAAGGATTATTAATCAATAGAAAAATTAATTACCACTATTAGTATCGCTAAAACTAGGCTATCAAAATTATAATGTCGCCTGATTTAATGGCTCAAAAATATGTTGCGATGTTTTCAAAATTTTTGTAGAGACGCAAAATTTAAGGGGCTTTGTTCTGAGCTTGATTCAAAACCTTGTACGCCTCGTTACGTCTCTACATCAACAATTTAGATTCTAATTCAGCTTTTAACCGCTAGTAAATAAGTTATGTTTTGATAAATACAATCTTAGTTATTTAGTCGGTTTATTGATTTTGGGTTTAGGACGAGGAGTTACACTACCAATATTAGGTTTACTAATATTAGGACGTTTTTTGAATGGTTTTCTACTGTCAAGCTTTTTCTTAAATCTTGGTTTTTTCTGAGCAAAGCCAAGATCGGTACCAGTTTTAGGAGGAACCACTAAAGTCTCTCCTTCCAGGTTGACGTTTAAATCCCAAAAACGGCGTAAAGGCTTTCCTTCAAGAACTCCTTGGAGCTTCAATTTAAAAGACTTGGGCTTGTCTCCTTCTTTACGAGGAAACTGTTTAATTTTGACGACTAAAACTTTTTTATCTCGGTCAAAGAAAACTACTTCCCCTCTAATCGAAAAATAATTTTCTTGAATTTCCTCACTAGATAAGACATTAGAGTCTTGTTCGTCCTCTTGGCTCAAAGTTTCTGGTTCCCACACCCCTACAATTTGAACGTGTAAACGCTCATCTTTAATTTTTGTTCGAGGATATACTACCCATAGATGTTCCTGTTCCAAGTCAAGATGTTTTTTGACTAAACTTATGACACGACCCAATAAAACAGCTTCGATTTCTGTCCCATCAGAAGTAATTAAATTTCCTTGGGTAATTTGTTCTCCTGTAATCTGATATTTTCCTCGAATCAGACCAATTGCTCGATACTGTCGTGGATGAGAAGGAGGTGGTATGGGTTGAGTTCGCTCTTCATGAGAAGGAACTTGAGAAGACTCGATCTTTGAAGGATCAGAGGTATAAATTGGCTTTGAAGGTTGATTTTGGGGCAAATTCATAGATGCTACTAAAAGGCGGAAACTTTACTGAGTGCAAAAGAGAGACTGTATTTTAATACAAAGTTGCAATAGCCGATCACTCCCAAAGAACGTATTTAAGCACACATATAACTATCATACAGACACAAACGATCTCGATCGAATATCCTATAACAAGATAATTAGTTATCAGATTATGAGCTACTTAAGCTGGTGAACATCGATCTGCCTTTTAAACGCAGAATTTGTTTTCACCAGGTCAACACTCGCGCGACGCGCGCCCCGAAGGAAGTCCTTTAGGGCATATGACGGACGTTTGCCGAGGAAGGCGCACCGCAGGGTCGCTCGTCAACTATAGTTAATGAACCATAGAATTATGCAAAATAAACGCAGTCCTTGGATGTCGATAGTACTAGGCTTAATGCTGTTTTCTCTCATTATATTTTCAGGATTACCTCTAGTGAACAGTATTTTTCAGGAGAATCAGTTATTTTCTCAGAGTGATTCTGTCACAGCTATTTCTCCAGAACAAAAAGCTCAATGGGAAGCTGAGGCTAGTGGTTATCAGAAAGTACTGCTAAGAGAGCCTGAAAATGAAACTGCTTTACGAGAATTACTCAATATCCGCCTAAAACAACAAGATTTAGCTGGCGCGATTGCTCCTTTATCAACCTTAGCTAAAATCCATCCCACACAGCCAGAATACGGCATTCTTTTAGGACAAGCAAAACAGTACAGCGAAGACAATGAAGGGGCTGCATCAGCCTATCGTGATGTGCTAGCGACCTATCCCGATAATATTATGGCATTGGGGGGTTTAGTTAATTTATTTTTAAGCCAAAATCTCTCTGAAAGAGCGATCGCAATTCTGCAAAATACTTTAGATCGAGTTTCAGAAAAAGAAGAGAGTAATGTCGATCTTGGCTCTATTAAACTCTTGTTGGGAGAAGTCTATACAGAAACCCAAAAATATACCGAAGCAATTAATCTCTACGATGAAATAGCCGAAGCAGACACATCAGATTTTCGTCCTTTGTTGGCTAAAGCTTTAGTTTTGCAAAAACAAGAGAAAACCGAAGAAGCTAAATCTTTACTCGAATCTGCTTACGAACTAGCACCAGCAGAGTTTAAAGACCAAGTTAAAGGTGCAATTAGTAATTAAGTCTCATAAAACCTCTGACTAAGTTTTAATCATTCTCGCTTTGAGGGTGATAACTATGGAACAAGACCATGAAAACTGTGTTTTATTGGTTCAAAGTTGAATCAAAAATCAAGCATTTTTTTTTAGTGCATAAAAACTATCAAAATATGAGTTTTCGTGAATTATTTTTGATAAACAGAAATAATTGAGCAATTAATAATAGAAAATAGTGTTAAAAATTGTGTTTTTTTATTTTAATTATGGGCTTTTTAACAGCTTATCAAAGTCATATAGAAAAACATTTAACTAATCAATTCTCTGACTAATACCAACATAGAAGGATAATTACTTTGTAAGGTATCGAAGTCTATCTCTGATGGTTTTAGCTGTTGAGCAATAGTAAGTGCTTTCACAATCTTATAAGGACGAAAGTAAGCAGGTACTATATTAGCCTCAAACCTTTAAGATGTGACGTATATTGACGAAATGAACGCAAGCCCTGTCATAAAACGACAGGGTACTGTTCACCGAATATCTGAGAATCGGCGATCGCTTATAGGAGATAAATTGAGTGTCTTGAGGATAGCGATCGCTCTATTAATGCAAGAAGTCTATGTTAAGTAAGTAGCTAATCTCATCGCAATACTGTTCGGTTAACAATTATTGTTTGAGAATGAGAAAAAGGGCGCGAAGGAGACAACTATTCGATTAGATAGCTGTATTTAAGTTAATTAATTAACTTAAAATATCCCCTGGCGCGGGGCAAAAAGGAAGTGGGAAAGGTTCTTTTTATATTCCTTTGACAATCCGACCAATCAATGAAAGAGACATAAAGACTAACAATATTAAAACGCCAGACTTATTGCTCCTTCATCGGTTAAATTTTTCTTAATTAAGCAGCTTTGTCTTGTTCTTTTCGTGAATTAGAAAACTCAATAACATTTGATTCTTTTTTGTCTTTAATTTTTTTGTCTTTAATATATTTTGAGGGTTGTTTGGCATGGGCTAGTAATCGACGAAGTTGATACATGTTATCTACAGCATTGTACTTTTTCATATTGGTTACCTTTTTTTATATATTTTTCTAACTAACTTTAATTTAAAGATAGCTAAGAAAAGTGACAAACTAGTAACTAAACTCAACTAGATGCTGGTAATTATTTTTTCGTTAGGCTCGTAATGATTAAAGATGTCGAGTAAGTTTGTCCTAAAAAGCGGAATTCTCTGATTTGATTCTCCTGTAGTTGTTCATGATTTATAGCTCGGAGAATTTTTAATTTATGCAGTAATTAAGTAAAAAGTTTTCTACGATTTAATCTTGTTCTGACCTCTCTTCTTTATTTTCTTTTTACAAACAGTTTCTAAGGCGCAAAATTGGAAAAAACGCCAGTTGTTAATTAATCTATATTGACGAGGCTCATATTCATCTAGATACGGATGAAGGCTATGGTTGGTCAATTGAAGGTGAAAGGTTTTGGATTAGCTCTAGTTCTCCTGGGAGAAAAAAAGTTTCTTTCTACGGTGTTTATATTTACAACCAAGGGACTCTACAATAATTTTTCCTGATGAACAAGCCGAAAAGATTAACACGATCGAGGTCTTAAAAAAGTTACGAGTCGAATTTCCCGAGCAGAAAATAACTATTGTCTGGGATGGCGCACCTTATCATCGAGCGAAGTTGGTTAAACAAGCAGCATCCTATGCTGACCCCTTAATTTGACCTGAAAATAGTCACTTAAAACTTTATCCTAAAATATACAATTAATTCTGTCTTACTACTTATAACCATCAGGAGCATTGAGAGCAGGAAAAGAAGAATTGAATAACTCTAATTCAGAAAGATTAAAAAGATTAGGAGTGTAATTACTGTAGCCTAAATAACCAGCAGTGGAGGACCCCCTATAGCTTACAGCTAATCGCGAGCGCGATTTTAATGAAGAGTTGGAATGATCGGTGAAGATAAAAATATGCCAAATTCGGAACAATAGGAGACAAATTAAGGTTTTGCAGTCACATTAAACAGCGATCTAGCTTGAGCATTCATTACTGCATCATAACGCTGACGTTCGTTGAGGTCTTGATTCCAGCGAGCGAGTAGAGAGCGAGTCGAACTTGGTATGATGTAGCGGAGTGATTTACCTGTCTTTTGATGCTCGATCTTCGCAATTCCCAAAATATTTGAATCTTGGGAACTAGGTAACACTTGTAATGAATTCTGTCCTGGAGTAGCTACTGTAGCGATCATAATGCCATCAACTACACAAGGACAAGGAGAATTCTGCCCTTCTTGATAAGTCACCTTTAAATCGCGCGGTTGAGCATCCAAACGTTTCATCGCATCCAAACCAATCCGAATTCCTAAAGCTATATACGAACCAAAACCTCCATGAACCCTACCTCCGAGCCTAACCCATTCTTCTGGAGTTTCTGCCAGCACTGCCCCAGAATTAGTAGCTGCTAGCAAGCAGATTAAAAATAATGTTGTCATTTTTTTAAGGGACATCAACTCGAAAATCAGATAATTATTGTTTTGAGTATATCTTTCTCTAAAACACAAAGGAGCTAATTTCACCTTACTCTCTTTTAGCTCTGTTTTTTTTCTAAAATTGCCAAGTCTTGTGTAGTTATCATAAACGTAAAAATACTTACCTCAGTTGAGTAACTGGAGATAACTAAGTAATTCTACTGTTTATTTCCTTGACCGCTTATTTCTTAGGGACTTGCGCAAAAATAAACTACCATTCACAGAGGAGCAATAGTAATGTCCCACTTTGGTAAATTTTCCGAAGGATGCCAAAATTGTTGATAAAAATGTAACTCGGCGAAAATAGAAGGTTCGTGTCACCAGACGCAACCTCAAAAAAATTGTGATTATTTATACCATTTTT
>NZ_LR213943.1 GCF_900659865.1 Hyella patelloides LEGE 07179 | reverse complement strand
TATTTCTGACAATCTATTACATCCCATTTGTTTGGGTTCTGACAATAAAAACAATGTGTAGTGTTCGAGATTGCATTGTGCGGTGGAAGGTTTGCTGATTTTCCTGATTGTTCGATACCTGTTTTTTTGATGTCTTCTACTTAAGAGTGCATTGTCTCATTATTCTGTCAATGCGTAAGTCCTATATAATTTAGATCGGCATTGCGACAACCTGAAATTACTAACCAATAAACCCAAAGTGTCCCTATCTTCTCAACAACTGTGGAGTCAAGTATTAGCGCGTTTAGAACAACAGCTAAATCGCCCTACTTTTGAAACTTGGATTCAAACTACCACGATCAAGGATTTACAAGATAGCAGCATGACTATCTGTACTCCTAATCCGTTTGTTCTCAATCATTTACAAAAGCACTATCTTCCAGTTATTAACAATGTGGTAACAGAGATACTGGGTAAGCCCGTAGAAATTCATTTGACTCTAGATCGAGGAGATAACGCTGATTGGATTAGTAGTAATCTTCCGCTAGGCGATCGCATTCCTGACGTACCTGCTCATCATCACGCTCTAAAACTAACAGAGTTAAATCCTAAGTATACTTTTTATCGTTTTGTAGTTGGCCCTACTAATAGAATGGCTCATGCTGCTGCTTTAGCGGTAGCCGAATCTCCAGGGAGGGATTTTAATCCTTTATTTCTCTGTGGCGGAGTTGGTTTGGGGAAAACCCATTTAATGCAAGCTATCGGACATTATCATCGAGAAATTACTTCAGAAGCGCGAGTATTTTATATTTCTACAGAACAATTTACCAACGATTTGATTGCAGCAATTCGTAATGACAATATGGAAAGCTTTCGGGAATATTACCGTACCGCAGATATTTTATTAGTGGATGATATTCAATTTATAGAAGGCAAAGAATATACCCAAGAAGAATTTTTCCACACTTTCAATACTCTCCATGAAGCAGGAAAACAGGTTGTTATCGCCAGCGATCGCCCTCCCAATAAAATCCCGAAACTCCAAGAAAGATTAATTTCACGCTTTTCGATGGGTTTAATTGCCGATGTGCAAGTGCCAGATTTAGAAACCAGAATGGCAATTCTCCAAAAAAAAGCCGAATACGAAAAGATTAGAGTCCCTAAAGAGGCAATTGAATATATTGCTACTCGCTGTAAATCCAATATTCGGGAATTAGAAGGAGCATTTATTAGGGCGATCGCTTATTTATCCATTTCGGGTTTACCAATGACTGTAGATAACATTGCACCGATTCTCAACCCTCCCGTAGAAAGAGTAGTTGCTTCTCCAGAAATTATCCTGCAAGTAGTAACCCAAGAATTAAAAATATCCCTGGAGGATATTAAAGGAGCTTCCCGCCGACGAGAAATCAGCACCGCCAGACAGATTGGGATGTACCTGATGCGACAACACACTGACCTGAGCTTACCCCGTATTGGCGAAGAATTTGGCGGAAAAGACCACACCACTGTAATGTATAGCTGTGACAAAATTGGGAAGAAAGTAGAAAAAGATCGTGAACTGAGCCAGATTGTAACTCAACTCAGCGATCGGATTAACTTTGTCAGTAAACAAAAACAATACTAAGTTTTAGGATCAAGATTAAAGGATAAGGAGTCAGGAAAATTAGGCGTTGCACCAAATACAGATATGAAATAAATGACGATATGGTTAGTGGTTAGTGGTACTCCCTGTTAAGGTGACTAAATGTACTACCTCGAATTTATAGAGGTTTGAAGAATGCGATCGCTGAAACAAGAGATTATTTTTTGAAACATTGCGTATTTCTTGAGAAAAGTATTGAATCTAAAGTGCGTAAAATCCTATTGTTTCGTTGAATGCGATCGCTTTTTTAGTACAAACGCTCACCTTAACAGGGGTAGTGGTTAGTGGTTGGTTGCTACTTGCTACTGCGACGCGATAGCGAGTCCTTTAGGGCTACTTCTGCTTTCTGACTTCTGACTTCTGACTTCATCCCTCATTCCTCATCCCTTATTCCAAGTTAATATTCGTTAACTAATTGTTATAAGTACCTGTAGATATTGCAGAATGTAACCTTAGTAGTCAAAGCCGATAGTGGTGAATATCGCTCTCCCTGATAATAAGCAGAGAGTAAATTCACTTCCTCAAACAACAGCAATATATAGTCATAAATTATCAAAAATAATGGTAGATAGCCTTAAAAAACCAAAGTTTGAAGAAATTCGTCCAGGGGTAAAAGTCCCGGCAAAAGAGACTATTATTACTCCTCGTTTCTACACCACAGACTTTGAAGAGATGGCAAAGATGGACATCTCTCTTAACGAAGAGGAGTTGCAAGCGATTTTAGAAGAATTTCGTGTAGATTATAACCGCCATCACTTTGTTCGTGACGAACAATTTAATCGCTCTTGGGATAATCTTGATGGCAAAACCCGTGAATTATTCGTTGAATTTTTAGAACGTTCCTGTACTGCGGAATTTTCTGGTTTCCTACTTTACAAAGAATTAGGTAGACGACTCAAAGGAAAAAACCCTATCCTGGCAGAAATTTTTACCCTCATGTCGCGAGATGAAGCTCGTCATGCGGGTTTCCTCAACAAAGCTCTATCGGACTTTAATCTTTCTCTAGATTTAGGTTTCCTTACCAAGAGCCGTAAGTATACATTCTTCAAACCTAAATTTATTTTCTACGCCACTTATTTATCAGAAAAAATTGGTTACTGGCGTTACATCACTATTTTTCGTCACTTAGAGCAGAATCCTGACGATATGATTTATCCTATCTTCAGTTTCTTTGAAAACTGGTGTCAAGACGAAAACCGCCACGGGGACTTCTTTGATGCCATCATGAAAGCTCAACCCCAGATTCTCAATGATTGGAAAGCTAGATTATGGTGTCGCTTCTTCTTGCTCTCTGTATTCGCTACTATGTATGTTAATGATGTTCAGCGTTCTGGTTTCTATGAATCTCTTGGTTTAAATGCCAGAGAATATGATAAGCACGTTATTGAGAAAACTAATGACACCGCAGGGAGAGTCTTCCCCGTTGTTCTAGATGTGGAACATCCCGATTTTTACAACAGTTTAGAGAAGTGTATTGACAACAACGAAAAACTTAAAGAAATCGCAGCATCTAACACACCTGCACCTATCAAGTTTTTACGTAAGCTACCTCACTATGTTTCTAACGGGGCGCAATTAATTAAAATGTACTTTATTAAACCGATTCGTGTCGATCGCTTAGAAGGTACTGTGAAATAGTTTTCTGCAACTGCTATCTAAGCTAATAGCACTTGGTAATCTCAGAAATATGTATTATATATTTGGCTCTGCACTATTTATTTTATTTATTGCAGAGCCTTTTTTATGGGCTAAATAACCATTGCCAGACAGTGAATACTAGCATTCCGCACATAATAGTAGCCAAAAGATTTTTAGTTCGCCAACCTACAACAACAGAAGCGATCGCCCCAACTAATTTAGCATTACTATAACTTAAGATAATTTCATCTCCAGTGGGCATTAAAACCGCAGGAACGATAATTGCCGTCAAAACAGCAGGAGGAAGATAATTAAGTGCTTCAATTATTTGGCGAGGAAGTCTAATGTGATTGCTAATAGCTAGGAGAGGATAGCGAATTAAAAACGTTACTATTGCCATAGCTCCAATCAAATAAAATTCTTGTTGAGACATAATTTTTTACTTATTTATTTTCTGAGTAACCATACCAGCTATAACTCCTGCGGTGGCTGCAACTATTAAACCTGATTGATGGGGCAAATTTTGAGTTATTAAAGCCATAATTCCTGAGACAATAACAGTTACAACCATTGGTTTATTTTTCACGTAGGGAATAACCATGCCAATAAAAGTAACTGACATCGCAAAATCTAAACCCCAGTTGCTAGCATTGGGAATCAGATGACCGAGAGTTAAACCAATGACAGTACAGACTTGCCAATTGAGATACATAAATATAGCTGCACCGAAATAATACCAATGTTTATGAATAGAGCGATCGCTTTTATGGTAGCGATTAATTGCCACAGCAAATACTTCATCCGTCAGCCAAAAACCCAAAATAAATTTCCAAAACGGTGACAAACGTTGAACGTGAGAAACCAAACTGAGTGAATAGAGCAGATGACGTAAATTGACCACAAAAGTAGTTAAGATGATTATCGGTAACGCTGTTTTTGTAGCTAATAAACCCAAAGCAATAAATTGAGCAGAGCCAGCAAACACTAAAGCTGACATGGCGATCGCTCCAACAAAAGATAAACCACTACTTTGAGCCAAAGTGCCAAAAATAATGCCAAACGGAATTGCGCCAATAACTAAAGGTATAATAGCTTTTGCTCCTGCAATGAATTCTGTTGACGGTGAATGATTATGGACTTGGCTATGACTCAATTTTTTGCTCCTCAATGAATCAAGATTGTCTTTAACTCAAGGGTAAAGAAGCCAAGAATTTTTTTCTTGTACATTTTTGCAGTCTTTTCAAGGTTAGAGTAGTTTGGATGTTTAAAAAATATTGCTGCTAATGCTGCTGAATATTTATTTTCTAAAAACATCTTGAATGATTCAGTTTGCCCAACTCACAGCAGTTTATTTCCTTAGCTCTCAACTCGTAGTATATTGTTACTAGATTTTAATGATCCATTTTAATAACATTACGAAAACCTATCCTGGAGCAACTAAACCTTCCGTAGATAATCTCACCATGTCTGTTCCAGAAGGTGAAACTTGTGTTGTCATTGGGCCTTCTGGCTGTGGAAAAACAACTACGATGAAGATGGTAAATCGTCTGATTGAACCAACTGAAGGAGAAATTTATGTTACTGGACGTAATATCCTCAAACAAGATCCAGTTGAGCTTAGGCGCAACATTGGCTACGTTATTCAGCAAATCGGTCTATTTCCTCACTTTACAATTCGCGATAATATTGCTGTTGTACCAAAAATGCTCGGTTGGAAAAAATCACGCATCGATCGCCGAGTTGATGAGTTACTCGAAATTGTCGGTTTAGAGCCAACTCATTTTCGGAACTCTTATCCGAGAAAGCTATCAGGAGGACAGCGTCAAAGAGTCGGCGTAGCCAGAGCCTTAGCAGCAGATCCGCCAGTGATGCTGATGGATGAACCTTTTGGCGCGATCGACCCCATCACACGCGATCGCTTGCAGAACGAATTTTTGCGCCTGCAAAAGCCAATGAAAAAAACAATCATGTTCGTCACCCACGATATTGACGAAGCGATCAAAATGGGAACTTTGGTTTGTATTTTGCAAGTAGGAGGCGTACTGCAACAACTCGATACACCATCAAATATTTTATCTAGTCCTGCTAATAGCTTTGTCGCTGACTTTGTAGGCTCAGATCGCGGACTGAAGAAGCTAACTTTGGTGCGAGTAAACGAAGTAATGAAAACTGACTTCCCCGTAGGCAGACATGACGAAAGCACTAACGAGATATTGAGACGAATGAAAGAATCCGATTTAGATAGCCTGTTTATCACCGATGAAATTGGTAAACTCGCTGGTTACGTGACATTAGAAGCAATTCAAGGACAACCTCAAAAGAAGATGAGCCAAATGTTGCAAGGTATCATTGCCACCACAGAAGCCGAAGCAACTATGAAAGATGCTTTTTCCCAAATGCTCAGTTACGGCATTCGGTATCTACCAGTTGTGGACGAACGCTCTAAATTAGTCGGGATGGTAACATCTGATGATGCTCAGCGTTTAGTCGAACAGACCAATAAAGTTCTCATGTCAACATAAAGAGGCTTTAGATGACAGATTTTTTACAGGATCTCGTTGACTTTTTTATAGCTTTCAAAGACGGCATTCTCTATTATTTTCCTGGCACGGGACAGCCAGAGCGCGTCCTAGAATTTTTATGGGGACATTTACTAATTACCTTTGTGACGATGTTTTTTGCGATCGTTATTAGCGTTCCTTTAGGTATTCTGATTACGCGAGTGCGATCGCTATACGAGCCGATTATCAAACTTGCAGCAATGCTCTACACTGTACCTAGTTTAGCGATGTTTGGTATTTTAATTCCCTTTGTCGGGATTGGTTTCACCCCCACTGTTATTGCTCTTACTCTTTATTCTTTGCTAGCAATTATCCGTAATACTGCTGTTGGCATCAACGGGGTCGATCGCGCCATTATTGAATCCGCTAGAGGAATGGGGATGAAAAACTCACAAATATTGCTTCAGGTTGAATTGCCTCTAGCACTGCCAGTTATTTTAGCGGGAATTCGCATTGCCATTATTTCGACAATTAGCCTTGCTACCTTAGGGTCTTACTTTGGAGCAGATAGCTTGGGAAATCTAATTTTTGAAGGAATTTCTGCTGGAGGAACACGTAATGATAAGATTGCTGCTGGGGCAATTGGTGCTACTTTGCTAGCAATTATCTTCGATTATCTAATTAGTCGCATTGAGCGTTCTTTACCAGGAATTGCTCAAAAATAGGGGTGTTGACTCATGGCGGTATGAAAAGCGCAAAATTCTACTTTTTTATTAATATTCAAGAGGCTTAAAGCTTAGAGGAGGGGCTGTCTTTTGAGGCGACCTCAAAAGTTTATACGCCCAAATAGGAGAGAACTTATATGCTTGCCGAGATGATAAGCTACATCATCGAAAATTCTCAAGATTTCACCACTGCTTTAGGCGAACATCTTGAGCTTACCTTGATTGCTCTGGGAATTTCGATCGCCTTCGGACTATTATTGGGGATTATTGGCTCTCGCTTTCGGAGTTTGAGAAATTTTCTGCTCAATGTCGGGAAAATTGGGCGCACGATTCCCAGTTTAGCGGTACTAGCACTATCATTACCTTTGCTGGGTATAGGAAAGCCACCGACGCTATTGGCACTTACCTTGATTGGCACTCTGCCGATTTTAATCAATACAATAATTGGTCTTGAGCAAGTAGACAAAGATACCAAAGAAGCTGCCGTTGGTATGGGAATGAAAGATTTACAGATTCTGCGTCAACTAGAATTGCCCATAGCTCTACCAGTGATTATGGCAGGAATTCGCACGGCTGCGGTGGTTATTGTAGCAGGAGCAACTTTAGCAGGATTTATTGGTGGTGGTGGTTTAGGGGATCTGATTCTCAATGGTCATCAACTGGGGCGCGACCATGTGATGCTTGCAGGAGCAATTCCCGCCACTTTACTTTCTTTTTACTTTGAAGAAGCTTTTGGACGTTTAGAAACCTGGGCAACACCAAAGGGTTTAACTGATGAGACAAGACAGTCGGGAGGTCTGATTGGTTTGTTACTCGCGATCGCTGTAATGCCTCTAATCTTTGGAACTTTGCTACCATGGTCAATTACAAATACCACAGGTGAGGCTCCCACTGTACTTACAGGGATACATCCAGAATATCGAGGGATTGGTTTGCCTATTTTGGTTTTAGGTTTGGTAGCAACTTTATGGCCTCGTCGTGGCGAAAAGGGTAATTCTTGGCCAATTACTTTAGTTACTTGGGGAGCAGCAATTGCTGCTTTATTGTGGTTCGTTGTTGGTTTATTTTCCAAGATCGATGCACTCGAAACCTCTGGTTTAGTGCTGCTACTAGCATCAGTGGTTAGTATTACTGCTATTACCAGCCTAGAGCTAGTTCTGAGTTACCGCAACCATCGTGCCAATCCTCGACGCATCAAAGAATTGCAAACAACTTTATAAATAAAGAAAGAATCATCAAGAGATGTCTAGAAAATGAACTGGAAAAGTAACCATTCTCGATCGAGATTGGGTTCATTTTTAACTGTGGCAAAAATGGGGCTGGTATAATCTGAGTGTGCTACGGATAGCGATCGCTTGAATCTTAGTGACAGAGCCAATCATAAGTAAGAAATCGAGGAGAGAGAAAAATGTTTAATCGGCGAACAACGATCGAGGCATTGTGTCTGGTAACTATTAGTTTAGTGACTGCCTGTGGTGGTGAAAATTCAGGAGAACCAGAAATCACTATTGGCTCTAAAACCTTCACCGAACAGTACATTCTCGGTAATATGTACGAAATGGTTTTGGATGATGCGGGGTTCAATGCAGAATATAAAGCGATCGGCGGTACTAATGAAAATCACGCAGCTTTAACCTCTGGAGACATTGATGTTTACCCAGAGTATATAGGCACCGCACTGATTACAATTCTCGGTCAGGAATTCGATTCCAGTATGTCTACACAGCAGGTATACCAAACTGTAAAAGATGCTTATGTAGAACAGTTTAATGTCGCAGTTCTAGAACCCACTACTTTCAACAATACCTATGCAATAATGATGCCCAAAGAACGTGCTAGTAAGTTAGGAATCAAAACCGTTAGCGATATCTCGCAAAAAGCCAGTGAGCTAACTTTGGGAACCGATCTCGAATTTTCCGAACGTGGTGATGGACTTCCTGGTCTCAAAAAAACTTATGGTGGCTTTAACTTTAAGGAAGTCGTGGCTCTCGATCCTGGACTACTTTATTCTGGCTTAGAAGAAGGTGAAATTGACGCAACTACTGGGTTTGGTACAGATGGGCAAATAGATGCCTACGATCTCTTAGTATTAGAAGATGATAAAAACTTCTGGCCTCCTTATCCTGCTGCTGCTTTTGTCCGTCAAGAAGTGCTAGACGAGAATCCTGAAGTTGCAGATCGTCTCAATCAAGTGGCTGAATTGCTCGATGCAGAAACGATGAGAAATTTAAATTGGGAAGTCGCAGGCAACGGAAAAGAGGCAAGTGATGTTGCCCGCGAGTTCTTAGAGCAGAATGGACTCCTCCAGACAGAGTAAAAGTTGCTTTTGCAGTATTCTCGGTCTAAAATTATCCTTCTTTGTGCTTGAAGTTTTAGCTTAAATGAAATAAAAAATGAATTAATCGCATTGATAATAGCGATCGCGAAGTGCTGCCTTCGGCAGACCGCTCTATGGTTAGTTAACAGCCAGCAACGCATCCTCCAGAGCCATCAAACTCGATCGTTTGTCCGCTTAAGGGTATATATACGGGTATTTCGGTCGCTTTAATAAATTCGTCCGTCTTAGTGCCAGGAATAATCTTTCCTTCCTCTGTAGCAGCTTCGTTAGCATGGGAAGCAATAACAGACTGGGGTTTGACTAATTCATTTACTACATAGGCTGCTTCAGTTGGGCCAGTGGTAAAAGTATCTCCGATATTGATTACCATTACCGAAGCACTATATTGGTTACGCACTACAGTTTCTTGCTCGGCGGTGACTCCAGTATCGCCCGATAAATAAACTACTAATCCGTTGGTGAATGTGAGTACATAACCAGTTGGCGGGCCGACATAAGCAGTTAGACCAGCAGCTTTTAAATCATCCCCTAATTCCCCTTCGATAAACTCACTACTCAATCCATTAGAGTGAACTGCGGGAACAGTTGTAATTTTAACCCCATCAATTTCAACAGAAGCACCAAAACGGACTAGCTGCACCGATTCGGGATTGCCACCATTGACCTCAACTTTATTCGCCAGAAAACTATTCATTTCGCTGCCGACAACGATTTGAGCGTCTTTTGCTAAAGCTATATCGACGGTGTTTGAGTTGGGCGTAGCATTCTGACTTACATCTGGTTCGCCACATTCACCTGCATTTACTTCTGAGATATAGCGATCTCCCAAATGATCTCCATGAACGTGACTCAACAACACTGCATCAATATCCCCAAGACGTTTATCTTCGACCCCAGCAACGGTTCGTCCTACATCATAAATAAGGCGTGTTCCATTGGGGTCTTCAAATATTAGTGCGCGGTCAAATCGACAAAATTCACCATCGTGACTGCCTAGCGGTGTAATTTTTACTGATGATGATGAGGCATGATTCGCCAAAGCAACCATCTGGGCAACTACAAATGCAATCGGCACGAAAAACCATTTCTTCATTGTCAATTCTGAGTTGAATTTAATTAAGTCTTACGGGCGTGAATGGGCGGGTAACTTTAGTATATGATGTTGCGATAATCTTTATTTTTCAAGTTTCAACCTTTCTCTTAACTTGGTATGGTATATCTTTCTGGTTGCTGGGAGTCCAATAAACTATTACAAAGTAGGACAGACTGCTGGTTTACTCTGGAATTAAGTCCTTTGATTGAGAGTATAAGAAATTACTCGATTAATCTTGGGTCGCCCAAAACGTTCCCAAGCATTACCACCTCTTAAAAATAACTCCATCCAACGAACTTTTTTGCCATCTTTTCTCTGCCAGCCAGAACTACCTGGTGCAAAAGCTAGTGTACCTTCTGGTACTTTAAAACTACCATCAGAATACACCGCATCACTGACTACATCCCCAACTCTGACTACTACTTTGCTATCGGGTTCTAAACTAATAGTATGTGCGGGAATAGTGGTCTTGATATTTCCATAACCATCAATCCAGGCAACTCTCTCGCCAGGAGGATTGGGAATCTGGTTCTCTTTTATGACTTCTCCTAAAATATTTTTGTCGCCATTGGCAATGGCAGCAGTAGCTTGAGGAAAGACATCGCGAGAACGAAACTGAGAACCACCCCTAGAAACTTTAACTATGTGCATTTGCTTGGCTTCTTCTTTGATGAAGGAAAGAGTATAACCAGAAAGTACACCCACCACTATGACATCATTGGGTAACAAAGCATAAGTTAATCCCTCACCTTCATTGTCTGGTCTGGCTTCGCTATCATCTTGACGGGGAGCGCAGTTGTGATAGATTAAGCGATTGCTTGCACCTGGATTAAGACCTAATTGAGCAATCCAAAAACCAGTAGCGAGAGTACTAAATGGAGGAACACTCAGGCAATAAACCCGTGCTGTTGGCAGTTCTTTTAATAAACGTTGTCTCACCTCGGCAAAAGCAGGGTCGCCAGTTCCGTAGTCGGCAATCAGATCGATTAACATGAGGAATGCTCGGTTGTTGTTCCCTTCAATCATATTGTGACTACATTAATAGCTGTTTATTATTTGAGGGTAATTTTATAGTTTAAATACTTAATTATTTAATCACTTTCTATTAGATATTGGTTAGAAGATGCGATCGCTAATGGCATGAAAGTAGTCTGTTTTGCGGTAGCCAATCCTGGTAAAGATATCTTTTTAGAGATAATAGAGATTGAGCTAGAGTTACCGAGCGATCGCGCAGTGCTGCTGTCAGCAGACCGCCAAATTAGAGAAGTAATGGAAGTTGAGGCACAACGCCAGGGACTAAATATCAGTAAATCTCGATTAAATGTTGAACATGCATAAACAAAGGGCAAAGGCGTTTTCTTCTCACCAAATCCATAGACTTTCAAACCATTTGTCAAAATACGCATCACTAAAGGAGTAAAGTCACAATCACTCGACACGATTGCAAAAGCATCTAACTGCTGTGTGTACAGCAAATCCATTGCATCAATAATCATCGCGGCATCAGTAGCATTTTTGCCTTTCGTATAGTCGAACTGTTGGACGGGGCGAATAGCATATTCGTGTAAACACTCCTCCCAAGCTTTGAGACCTGGACTTTTCCAGTTTCCGTAAGCCTTACGAATATTGGCAACTCCATACTTGGCAATTTCCGACACGATCGCCTCAATCTTGGATGCAGGGGCGTTATCTGCATCAATCAGCAGCGCAATTTTTGATTCCGATTGCTGCATATTTCTTTTCTAGGTGCTGGTTACTTTCTGCTTAATTATATCCAAGAGTGAGCTAGAGAACTGACGATTGCGCTCCGCGCACTGGCTTGCCAATCGCTCTACCAAAACTCAAACTGGTAAAGTAACTCTACTCTTTACCGCTTATGATGCCAATCTGCTCGGTTCAGTTGATAAACAAAGCACTCATCCTTACCAAATATTCTCTGTTCGACAAATTGGAAGCCAAGACGTTCGTAGAAGCGGTGGACGCGGGTATTGCTAGCAAGTGGATCGACGAGTACGGCAGTCACGAGGGGGTCTGCGAAACAACGGGTAAGTGCTAGCTGCATCATAATTGTTCCATAGCCTTTACCCAAATCAGTCTCTTCTCCAATCCAGATGTCAATAGCGCGAAGATTCGCCGAGACATTACCCCAATAATTACTATCCTCAAATGCTGGATCGATTATCTGAACGAATCCGATAGGGCGATCGTCAATTTCAGCAATTAATTGTTCTCGCCATTCGGGAGTGCGCTGAAGTTCTACCGACCAACCCCAATCATCATTAGGATCTGAGGCAATTACATGGGGCTGTTCATCCCAGTGTCGCAGTAGGGTCAAATCATTGGAGGTAGCGGGTCGTAAATTTATCACAACGAATTGAACATCAAGGTTATTACTTGGATGATGGAGGTGCAAACTTTGCAAATAACTCTTCTCCCGTCATATTCTTAGTTTTATTGGAAAAAGAGTAATATTCGGGTTTTTCGTTAATAAAAACCTGATGAGTGAAAAAGACTGGTAAGTGAACTGATATCAATTACTGCTTATGATGTCGAGCGCCCATTGTTCAATAGCTGCTGCTGGAACATCCTTAATAGTTTATATCAATAATTTTACGCAGCAATGATAACTTCTATCGGTAGATTGCACTATGTTGTATTGCAAGAGAAACTTAATATGCGTCATCATCACAATTCATTGTCTCTATTTTCTAGAATTGTTCCGTTAGTAATTTGCACTTTATCGGTGAGTTCTGTCAGTCAAGCACAGGGTCAAGGTATTGATGGATTCTACGCAACCACTGGCAATAAAATTGGCTTCGCGTACGATATGACCGCAATTGTTGAGGTTGGAATAAAAGGGCTGTGGATGCAGCCAGATGGTCGTTTCGCACAAACGGAGTCAGGTATTACTGGCGATTTTGATGCTTACTGTAACGAATATCCTAAAAACTGCGGTCGTTATGAGATATCTAATGGTCAATACACATCATGGAAAGACTCTTACCCAGATGATGAACCTGAAACCGAGTCTTTTACTCGGCAAGGAGATGACCTGATTATTGGAGAGGTTAGCTATAAAAAAATTCCTCCAGTATCCGATCTTCGACTTGAAGGCGATTATCGTATGTTTGGTTCTAGTGGAACAGTACACAGTTTTGGTCAGGACGGTAGCTATGTCCGCACCTTTAAAGATAATGTGCGTACTGGAAGTTACAAGATAGATGGGTATACAGTCACTTTTTCCTTTGATGATGGCGAGACAGAGACAGAGGCTTTCTTCATGATGGAAAACTTGCCAGTCATGGATAGCGACTGGTATGAAAAATTAGATTAGAACAATGTATATTTTTGTGGTCTTCACTTTTGGGACTGATTTTTAAAGGTTAGGGGAGATCGTTTTTTCTCATTCTTCAACCTTTTTATCCCTAGGCTTGTCAATAAAATTTGCACCACTACACGCGATGTAGCAGCTAGCCAGGAAATTAGAAATCGTGGGCTAAATGCGCTAGGGCATAGCGTAGTTGAAAATGTCTGTAGACTGGATGCGACGGGGAGTATCGGTCACGATGCTCTAGTTGGCACGGAATGAAACAGAAAACTAGCATCGTGAGGTGTTAGAATCCCTTGGCTATGCCGAAGGGAGTATGTCAAGCTCTAGTTAGAATAAACAAACTACCATCACCACCTCGACCAATTCTCATTGTTGCATCAATATAAGTAAGGTTTAGGCTAGGAATTCTGCCAGTTGGGTTTTTGGCTTCGACAACTCTAATCGGGTCAAGTAAATCTGTCTTAATCCCTAAAATCTGATTGATTCCCAGAAACCGTTGTTGAAAATCGATATTAATTTTCTGATTGGGAAGTTGATCGTCTCCTTGCTTGGATGGTTCAAAAGTAGCTGTTACTCTCACATAACCTGATAATAAACCAAAACTATGTTGCACCCATGCCTTATTTTCAAAACTTGCATGATTAATATCAATAATTTGATAAATCTTTCCCACCAGAAATCCTAAAGGTAAACGTTTTAAAGAACGAATTTCTCTGGCAGTAGAATATTGTAATAACCAAATACCATCGAGTAAGTTACTAGCATACAATAGAGGACGTGGGAAAGGGTTGAACTTCTCTAAAGCCTGGGTTAATGAAGAAATAAGCTGAACTTTTTGGGGCTGAATTTCTAAATCTGTAATGGGTGAATCAACAAGAGTAGAGGTCTGGCTTTTAAGTTCTTCAATCTCAGAGATTAAGTTTTGTTTAATTGTTAATCGGTTCGGAATTTCTTGCATTTTTTTTTTGAGAATTTATTCTATCTTTTATCACTATTATTAGTTGGGAAAATTATTGATAAGTTATGAAAAAGATTAAAGCAATAGTATCAGGTAAAGTTCAGGGAGTAAGTTTCAGAATGTATA
>NZ_LR213942.1 GCF_900659865.1 Hyella patelloides LEGE 07179 | reverse complement strand
GGGGGCAAAAACATAATCTTTACATATTACATTTTGACGTGCGAAAAGAGAACTCCAGGAACGATCCTCGAATATACTCTAGATTTCCAAGTTTCCGATTACTTCGCTTTTGAGGATGTTTTTGTCACCGATACTTTTTCTGACGGACAGAGATTTTATAACCCTAGCGGTTTTGAACCTACCTTAAGCTTCAGCGAACACGGCAATCCTGGCATCTCTGGAGCGCAGTTTACTACTTCTGCGGTGCATACACCTACTGTTGGTAGTACAAATCCAGTAGTTATTGACTTTCTGACTATTGACGAAACTGAAATTGATGGTGTTAACGATGGAAACGGCGATACTACCTTAACTTTCGACCTTTCTGCGCTGATCGATGCTCAAAATGGTCATGACGGTCAATTAGTCGGTGGTGGTGTTCCTGATGGCGGTTTTAATAATGGTGGCTCGTTTCTAAATAACAATCCTCCTCTAAGTACTGGTTTTGCTGGTACAACAGGAACAATTACTTTTTATACTGAAGTTCTTGAAGAATATTCTGATGATTTTCCTTCGGGAGATTCTTCTGTTGACTCGGAAGATGTTTTAACCAACGAAGCTATTATCGACGGTCGAGTTCTTAATGTAGATAATTTAACAGCTTATAGTCCCGAACAAAGAGAAGACGACGATACTCAAGAACAACTATCTATTGGGTCTGGTCAGCTTTATAAAAGTATTTTTGCTATCAATGGAGTAGAAGATTCTGGAGCATTAAGCGATACAAATGCTAGTAATGGGGTAGATGGTTATGACTCAGGTATTGATGTTTCTCCTGGAGATGAAGTTACTTATCGTTTAACTTTCGATCTTCCCGTCAGCGATATTGAAAACTTCACCTTAGAAGATTTCTTACCTATTCCGATCTATGAAGTTAATGAGCTTCTCAGCGCGACAGCAACCGATCTTAATAGTTCCACCGCAGATAATAGCGTACCAGCAGTAGGCTCGATAAAATTTGGCTCGCTGCATACTTTTCCCAAGCTGGCACAAACTACAGAAGACCTGACATCAGAAGTAGATAATGGTTCGACAAACGACGGAGTATATATAGATACTGCTAGTAATAGTTTTTTACTTGACTTTGGAGATTATGATGCTATAAACGCACCTCCTTCTGTAGTCGATATATTATTCACTGTTACTACTCAAAACGATCCTTATGTTGATGGGTTGCTCTTTACCAACCAAGTACAACAAAAGCAACAAAGTACTTTTAACGAAACTCTAGATAAAGAAGCAATTATTCAAATTAATCTACGCCAGCCAGAGTTAGATATTACTAAAGGGATAGTTGCGGTTAGTAGCGACAATACAACCAGCTTCGATCCTACAAACATTGCTCCTTCTGGTGCTACTTTCGACTCCGATCCCTGGTGCTACGGATGCTTTTAGCGGAACTGTTGTTTCTGCTGATGGGGATACCACTAGCGATAATATATCTACCGACCCCATCAATAGTAACCTCACTGGCGGTTTAGAAGCAGGTGATTTAGTTACTTTTGCCATTACTGTAGAAAACTTAGGGGGAAGTACCAAAGGTGCATTTGATGTTGTCATTGAAGACGATTTACCCGCAGGGTTTCAAATTCCAACCACAACAGAAGGTTTGAACCTGCAAGTTAATGATGGTAATGGTAATACTGTTAGCTATACAGAACTAACTGGCTCTGACCCTGATATTGACGACGGTTTATTAGATGGGGGAATTAGATTAGACGATGATAATACAAATAACCTAGGCTCTATCGATGGCTACGAGTTAGATAGTTCTGGCAATCAAACCAATCCTGGTAGCAATATTGCCATGATTACCTTTGACTTAGAAGTTAGCGATAATGCGCCTTATCTTGACGTAACAAGTATCGAGAACACGGCAACCCTGGATAGCTACACCAACAGCGAAGGAGGAGAAAACTTTACAACCGAAGTAGATACAGAAGGTAACACCGACACGGCAACAGTAGAAGTTGCAACACCAACCGCCACTAAATCTATTGCGACTACTTCTGAAGCTCATACTTCTGAAGATCGTGATGGAACAACCAACAACAATAACTCTACTACAGGACGAAGACAAGTAAGTATTGGCGAAATTGTTCGCTATCGCTTAGTAGCAAATGTCCCTGAAGGAACTGCCAATAACTTTCAGTTACAAGATGCCTTACCAAAAGGTTTACTTTTCCTTGACGATCAAACAGCAACCGCAGCTTTTGTTTCTGACGAAGCACCAATAACTTCTGTTACTACTACTACTAGCTTTGCCCAACCCCTCAGTCTTGGACTGGGTAATTTTGCTGATTTTGCCAGTATTAGTGGCGATCCAAATGAGGCTCTTTGGGTACAAGGAATTAGCGATAGTGGGGTTACTCCTTCCTTTGTTTTGCCTGATAGCAATGTGGGAAATAATAAAACTATTGGAACTGGTAATTCTGGAACTCCAGACCCCGACAACTACAATGCAGCTACGGATGTTTTCTTCAAGTTTGGCGATATCAACAACCCAGATCGAGATGATGACGATGAATATGTCATTGTTGAATTTAATGCTCTAATAGCAAACGACCTTACAGATGACAATGGAAATGTAGATGATAATAATTCAAGTAACAGCAGAACTAATAGATTTGATGTCAATGTTGGTACTGGCACTAATTTTAATACACAGAATGAATTAGCTGTTTCTAACGCTATCTATAACAGAATTGTCGAACCAGATATTACTCTCCTGAAAGAAGTTGGTGCAGATGGCAATAGTTTGTCCACAAGTCCCTTCTTAGCTGATTCGGGAAATACAGTTTATTTCGGTCTGACTTTTGATAATACAGGAAGTATTAATACTCAATCCACTGCTTTTGAAGTTACCTTAACAGACCAAGTTCCTGATGGTTTAACTCTCGTGGGAATTGAGAGTATTGATTGGGATAACGGCGATGGTAGCGGTGGTAGTGGTCAGAGTACGGGGATTACCAGTAATACGTCTATTGATGTGGGTGATATGGTTATTACCCCTACCTTTGAGACAGGTACGGGTGCTATCTCAGTAGATGTGGATCAAATGCCTACCGATGGGGAAATTACTGTTCTCTATACCGCTACAGTAGATGGGGATGTTAATCCAGATGAATTGCTAACCAATACAGCAGACATTGTTTATAGTAGTTTGCCTGGTACAGGAACAACTTCTAATCCGACAGGTTCGGATATCCCTGGTACTTCTGGGACAACTACTGGAGAAAGAAACGAGGATAGTGCAACTAATTCCGCTAACGATCATAGTGCTAGTTCTTCTGCTAATGTTCAGATCGATCCTTTAGAGCCAGTTAAAAGCCTAGTTGCAACTTCCGAATCTCATACTAGCGATGATGATGTAGCAATTGGGGAAATAGTTCGCTACAGATTAGCAGTTGCTATTCCTGAAGGTGTCACTAATAATTTCCAAATTACCGATAATTTACCCGATGGTTTACTTTATTTAGGCAATCCGAAGCTAGCTTTTGTCGCGGATGAAACTGGAATTGATTCCAGTACTATCAGTGGTAGTGGTTTAGATATTACGGGAACTGCTGCAACTACTCCTACTTTTGATTTAACGACTGGTGTCACTAGTGCAATAGGAGGAGATAGCACTTTTACCTCTGGAGAAGATGTTATCTTTAGTCTGGGTAATCTCACTAATAATGACAGAGACGATGATGATGATGAATATGTTGTTATCGAATTTAATGCTTTAGTTGAAAATATTAGTAGTAACCAAACTGCAACAGACGTTTTAAGTAATGATTTTACAGTAACTGCCACTGACGTTACTGACCGTACTTCTAACGCTGTTACGGTAGATATTGTTGAACCTGTTATAACGGATGTTCTCAAAGAGGCTTCTTCAACTACTGCTGATGCAGGAGACACTCTCACCTACACCATCACTTTCTCTAATACAGGCAATGCTACTGCTTTCGATGTCAATCTCATCGATAACATACCCGCAGAACTAGAAAACTTTAGTTTTGATATTAATAATGTCACTCTAATCGATGTTGATAATAGTACAACCCTAACTGGTGCAGCAGCAGGAGCAGCAATTAATACAGGAACTTCTAATGACTTAGACCTTATTGTTGATGAGATTCCTGTTAATGGTAGTGTTACGGTTCAATACACTGCGGATGTAATTAATGGAGTTTCTCCTGACGGAACGATTGATAATACCACGAACCTTACTTACACCAGTTTAGATGGTACGGGAACAGCGAGTAATCCGACTGGTTCTGATAATACTTCCGCTACTTCGGGAGATGCAGATGGAGAACGCAATGGCTCTGGTGGAACTAATGATTATACGGATAATAGCTCCGAGCAAGTAACTATCGAGCCTTTAGCTCCCGTAAAAAGCCTAGTTGAAACTTCCGAATCTCATACCAGTGATGATGATATAGCAATTGGGGAGATTGTTCGCTACAGATTAGCAGTTGCCATTCCTGAAGGGGTTACTAATAACTTCCAGATTACTGATAATTTACCTGACGGCTTACTTTATTTAAATGACGGTACAACAAAAGTCGGGTTTATTAGTGATGAAACTGGAATTGCTTCGAGTAACACTAGCATTAATAGTATTCCCGATATTAATATCACTCCTGAAACTTCCATCGTTGCTCCTGATGCTGATGCTGTCTTAATTAGTGGTGTCATTGCTGATGCGGGATCAGACGGTTCTTTTGCTTCTGGAGAAGATGTTATCTTTAGTCTGAGTAATTTAACTAACTCTGACAACGATGCTGATAGCGAATATGTTGTTATCGAATTTAATGCCCTAGTTGAAAATATTAGCAGTAATCAAACCGCAGAAGATGTTCTCAGTAATGATTTTACCGTTACAGCCACTGACACTACTGACCGTACTTCTAACCCTGTTACAGTAGATATTGTTGAGCCTGTTATAACGGATGTTCTTAAAGAAGTTTCTTCTGATACCGCAGATGCAGGAGACACCCTTACTTATACTGTCACTTTTTCCAATGATGGTAATGCCGATGCATTTGATGTCAATATCTTTGATACTCTTCCCAGTGGTTTAGATAATTTAACTGTTACTTCTACTACTATCTTTAATGATTCCATCACACCACAAGATGTTACTAGCTCCTTTACTATAGATACAACCTCTAGCAGCAGTTCTACTAATGGAACTTTAGATGATAGTGACAACGCTGATGTCTTGGATATTGATATCAATCGCTTAAATGTGGGATACAGTGTTGAAGTTACTTACACTGCAACAGTTGTTGATGATATTGTTGTAGGCAGCACAGTCGATAACACAGTTGATGTAACTTACACCAGCCTAGATGGTACAGGAGCAGCTAGTAATCCCACTGGTTCTGATAATACTTCTGCTACTTCAGGAGATGCTGATGGCGAACGTAATGGTTCTGGTGGAACGAATGATTATGCTGATAATAGTTCTAAGCAAGTAACCATTAACAACTACAGTATCGGTTCGACCATCTTTGGGGATACAAATAACAATGGAACTCAAGATACTGGAGAATCAGGAATTGCAGATGTTACCGTCAACCTAATTGGTGGAGGTGCTGATGGCTTGATTAGCACTACAGGAGACAATACCAGCTTCACCACTACCACTGATGGTAATGGGGACTATTTCTTCACAGACTTACCCCCAGGAGAATATCAGGTTGTTATTCCTGTAAGCAACTTCGATACTTTGGATGGCGCGTTAAAAGACACCACTGTCTCTTCAATTAATACCGATATCCTCGATAACCAACAAGACGGAGACGATAACGGGATTCAAACTGGGGGAGCTAGCACTCAAGTTGAATCACCCGTAATTACTCTCAGTGCAGGTAACGAGCCAACAACCACTGAAACCGAACAGGGTGAAAACCAAGATGATGGAACAAATTTACTAGATAGTAACGGTGACATGACCGTTGACTTCGGTTTTGTGCAACCAGCCAGTATTGGTAATCTTGTATTCTTAGATGACAATGGTAATGGAATTAAAGATAGTGGTGAATCGGGAGTAGATGGAGTAACTGTTACCTTAGTAAGCGGTGGTGCAGATGGTGTCATTGGTACTGGAGATGATGATACTACTGTCACTACTACAACTACAAATGGTGGAGGCTATAGCTTTACTGATTTAATCCCAGGGGTTGAATATCAAGTTAGCTTTGACACAAGTGCTTTGACTCCTGATTATCAATTTACTACTACTGATGCTGGTAGTGATGATGCAATTGATTCTGATGCGAATACTTCTGGGGCGACTCCCATTGTCACTTTGACTCCTGGAGAAAATAATGACTCTATTGATGCAGGGATTTATGAATTAGCGAGCATTGGAGACACAGTTTTCTATGATACAGATAAAAATGGTATTCAAGCTCTAGACGGAAGCGAATTAGGTGTAGATGGAGTAACTGTCACTTTAGTTAGTGGTGGTGCTGATGGTGTAATTGGTACAGGAGATGATGACACTACTGTCAATACTACAACTACCAATGGCGGAGACTATAGCTTTACCGATTTAATTCCAGGGGTTGAATATCAAGTTAGCTTTGATAAAACTACTCTACCTACTGACTATCAATTTACTACTACCGATGCTGGTAGTGATGATGATTTAGATTCTGATGCTGATGCTTCTGGAGAAACTCCTGTAGTTGTTTTGACTTCTGGAGAAGATAGAGACAATATTGATGCGGGTATTATTCCTAAAAACGTACTGGATGGTACGGATAGTCCTGACGATCTCGATGGAACAAGTTTGGATGACTTAATTACAGGAGGGAAAGGAGAAGATACTCTAACTGGTGGAGCAGGAGAAGATTGTTACTACTTTAATGAAACCAGTGATGGTGTTGATACTATTATTGACTTTGTTCCCGCAGAAGACCAAATTGACCTCTCTAATATTCTGACCAATGAAGTTACGAACTATACCAGTGGCGACCCCTTTGTACAAGGATATGTCGAACTTACAGAATTTACTAATCCGATCTCTGGCATCACCAGTACTATCGTCCAAATTGACTTTGATGCAGGAGATGAATCTAACCCCGCTACAGACTTATTTCACAAAGATGTGGTCGTGCTTCAAGGGGTTGCACTTAGCAGTTTGGACAGTTCCAGAGATTTCATCATTTAATGACAACCATTGAAAATCAGTTCATGACTTCCGTTATTAGCTTACTTTCAAGACTGCTAGTAGTTGGCAATCTCACTGGAATTCTATCCTATCAAATTGTTTCGAGAATTGCTCTTGAATTTGTGTTTACTACTTGATTTTTTTTTACTAAATTACAACAAATCAAACTGATGTCTATTTTTATGAAAAAAATCACTAATATAAAACTAAGCTATACATTTTTGGATTAATTCTTCTACACCACTAATAGGAACGATCACAATATTTAATTGCTTGCTTACTTCTGCTACTGTAAAGTCATCTAAGAATTTAGTTTCGTCATGTTTTAACATCAAAGATGGCAATAATATTGGCGATCGCACTTCTTGACCCGATAATCCTTTAATCAAGTCTTGACCAGTTAATAACCCTGTTACAGTAATTTCTTGTCCCCAATATTCACTATTTAAAGATATTAATTCTACAGACAATCCTGTTACTTGATTTAACCTTTTTACTAATGGTTGAAAGGCGTGTTCTACAGCATTACCTACTACCCAAGTAAAGCTACGAGATGTTTCTACTTTATCAGGTAACATTTGATTAGCTATCTCTTGAAACTGCTTGATAAATAACCTAATTGAGCCAACACCATTACCTATTTGGGGATAATTTTCGTAATGAGATTCTGGAGGTAAATCTTCTCTAGCAATTAAAAACCATTCATCAGCTAACCAAACGACATTACTACCAAATTGCTGTTGAAATTTTTGTTGAATTGTTTGCACTTGGGCAATTACTTCTCTTGCTTTATCTTGACTTACAGGGATTAATTCATCTTCTGAGGGGCGAAAACGAGTTAAGCCAACGGGTACTACTGCAACAGAAGCTACTGCGGGAATATCTCCTGTATGAAAAGATGTCAAATCTTTTAGAGTACGTTCTAAATGAATACCGTCGTTGATTCCTGGGCAAACTACTACTTGAGCATGAATCTGTAATCTTCTTTCCTGAAACCATTTTAAATGATCTAATATTTGTCCAGCGCGGGGGTTTTTTAATAACCTGGTTCTAATATCAGATTCGGTAGCGTGAACAGAAACATAAAGAGGAGAGAGACGCATTTTTTCGATTCTTTGCCATTCTGACTCGGTAAGATTGGTTAGAGTCAAATAGCTGCCATAAAGAAAACTCAAGCGGTAATCATCATCTTTGAGATAAAGACTTTCTCGTTTTCCTGGGGGTTGTTGATCGATAAAGCAAAAAGGACAGCGATTATTGCATTGTATTAAACCATCAAACAGAGCCGTAGCAAACTCTAAACCTAAATCAGCATCATAGTCTTTTTCTAACTCCACATAATGAGTTTTGCCTACCACATCAATAACTTCTAATTCCAGATATTCATCCGCACATAGAAAGCGATAGTCTATTAAATCGCGAGGACGAGCACCATTAATGGAAAAAATGGCATCTCCTGGTTCAAATCCTAACTCTGATGCAATTGACTCAGGTAGCACCCTAGTTATCTTTGCTGGCTGAATGGAAGCGTTACTCATTAGCTCATTGTTCGCGGTTTATGGTTCGTAGTTTGTTGTTCTTTGCTCATGGCTCGTTGCCATTTCTCCCTTGTCTCCTCATCCCTCATCCTTTATCCCTCATCCTTCATACTTAGAGGCTACTAGAATTAAGACTTTCTTCTTCTTCTGGTGTGGAGGGAAGATGAATTCCACATTCTTGTTTTATACCGTTAAAACGCGTGTCCCTTTCGTTGCTATCATCTGCGGTGAGAGGACGGCTAGAATGCCAATCTCCCACACTGACGTATCCAAGATCGAAAAAAGGGTGATAGGGTAAATCGTGGGTGGTTAGATAATTATAAATATCTCGCGAATGCCAATTTAAAATAGGATAAATTTTATAAATGTCTTCCTGTAAATCGACTTTTTGTAAAGTTTGACGATGTTTTGTTTGATCGCTGCGTAATCCAGCAAGCCAAGCTGTAGCATTTAATTCTTTTAAGGCTCTCTGCATTGGCTCTACTTTGCGAATGCGATCGTATAGGTTAAAGGCTTCTACGTCGTTTTTCTCCCATAATTTGCCGTATAAAGCTTCCATTCTGGCTGGGGACAGAGATGACTGATAAACCTTGAGATTTAGTTGGAGCTTTTCTGTTAATTGTTCGGCAAATCTATAGGTTTCTGCGGGTAAATAGCCAGTATCTACCCAAATCACGGGAATGTCTGGCACTATCTCCGTTACTAAATGTAACATTACCGCAGCCTGAATACCAAAACTGGTACTCATTACCATGCGATCGCCAAAAGTGGCTAAACCCCATTTTACTAGCTCTATACCTTCTGCTTTCGCTAGCTGTTGATTAACTATTTCTAATTCTAGCTTTGGTGTTTCGGTGATTATCATGGTTAAATACTCAGTAAGATAAAGAAATTAGGACTTAACTAAAGGTTTACTAAACCTTACGTGAAGAAGGGAAATTTGTTATTTTAATTTCCAATTTTGCCACGACATTACTCAGAAGACATATTACTACAAAAGAGAAAAAGTCGAAGCTCATAAGCTGACCAACATCGAGTTCGCCAGAACTTTTCAAACTATACATAGTGATTGAGCGTCAGAATTATGCAAGTAAGATGTGGATCGGCTTATCGGTGCTAGCTCTGAGTTTAAGACTCCCAGTTCTATAACTGGTATTTTTTAAGTCGTGAGTTTCAGTCTCCGACTTAAAAACACTTCTGACTTCTGACTTCTGACTTCTGACTTCTGACTTCTGACTTCTGACTTCTGACTTCTGACTTCTGACTTCTGACTTCTGACTTCTGACTTCTGACTTCTGACTTCTGACTTCTGACTTCTGACTTCTTGAATGTGGTTGTCATCATTGACCAACAGTGACTTCATGAACAGTGTTTCTGAATTGCCACACAACATTCTGCAACAGATTTTCGTTGCTCCATAGCTGTGACCAAGGCTTGATAAGATTTTTCATGACGTTGCAAGAGATTCGTTGCTTGTAACTGTCCCCAGCGAGCTTTTTGCTGATAGGCTTGGGGTGATAAACCAGCCAAATTTAGAGACATTTGTAGCTGTTGATAATCTTCTGCTCCCCCTTCTGCATTATCATAAGAAAGCTTTTCTGCTGCGATACCTGCCATCCAGACTGTGCAAAAACGGTCGATAGTTAAACGGGTTTGAGCCATGTTTAGAGGCTTTTGTGTAACTTCTGTGGTGTCAAAAATTACTCCACCTCTACCGTGATATCCAGCCTGTAAAGCTTCCCAAGCGGTTAGAGTGTAGCCTTTAATGGGAATCCCCAGAAAATAAGCCGTTAAAAAATGTCCTGCTTCGTGATGGATTACTCTTTGTCGTTGCTCTTTGCTAGTAAAAATATCTAATAACAGAGTTAATCCTTTGCTTTCAAAAGTAAAATTGTCCACGGTTAGCAAGCCGAGAATCCCAAAAGTTGCTCCTGCGGGAATAAAAGGAGAAATCTGTAAAATGGGACTAAGCAAAGAAGAAATAGTCATGGCAAAAATGCCAATCGCTAGTAAATTTAAACCAATATCTTGTTGTTTGTAATCCATGAATTAAAAATTATTGCGATTTGTAAATTAAAACTAATTCTATCAATTCAACAGTTGGAGTATAATTGTCGATTGTGACTGTTCGTTGTTATAAGCACTGCTGATATCAAGTAATACTATAAATAATGCGATCGCTAAAAACCCCGCGTCGAACTAAAATTGTTGCCACTGTTGGGCCTGCTACACTCAAACCAGAGGTTTTAAAAAGATTAATTCAAGCTGGAGCAACAACCCTGAGACTGAATTTTTCTCATGGTACGCAGCAAGATCATCAAAAAGCTATTCGTTTAATTCGACAAACCGCTTTTGAGTTGAATCAACCAGTAGGAATTCTGCAAGATTTACAAGGGCCTAAAATTCGTTTGGGTAAATTTGCTTGCGGTAAAATTGAACTTAAAAATGGCGACCCATTTATCTTAACTAGCCGTCAAGTAGAGTGCGATCAAAATATTAGTTATGTCAGTTATAGTCGTCTTGCAGACGAAGTTCCCGAAAACGCGGTCATTCTTCTTGATGATGGCAAAGTAGAAATGAAAGTGGTTAAGGTAGACCTTCCACAGCAAGAACTACATTGTGAAGTTGTAGTTGGGGGAGTCCTTTCCAGTAATAAGGGGGTTAATTTTCCTGGGATTTTTCTCTCCATTAAAGCCCTAACAGACAAAGACCGCGAAGACTTAATATTTGGTTTAGATCAAGGAGTAGATTGGGTTGCTTTGAGTTTTGTGCGGAATCCGCAAGATATTTTAGAAATTAAAGACTTGATTGCTGCTGCGGGAAAATCTGTTCCTGTAATTGCCAAAATTGAGAAGCATGAAGCCATCGAACAAATGGAAGCGATTCTTTCTCTATGCGATGGTGTGATGGTAGCTAGAGGAGATTTAGGGGTAGAGTTACCCGCAGAAGATGTACCTATTTTACAAAAACGCCTGATTGCCACGTCTAATAAGTTGGGTATCCCTGTTATTACTGCCACTCAGATGCTTGATAGTATGCTGAATAATCCCCGTCCTACCCGTGCTGAAGTATCTGACGTTGCTAATGCTATTCTGGATGGTACAGATGCCATTATGCTGTCCAATGAAACTGCGGTGGGTAATTATCCTGTAGAAGCAGTGGAAACCATGGCAAAAATAGCTTGCAGAATTGAAAGGGAAAGGCATCGTATTCCCCCTGATTCCTTTGGTAAATGGTCAATACCCAATGCAATTTCTGCTGCGGTAGGTCAAATAGCCGAACAACTTCAAGCATCTGCTATTATGACCCTTACCAAAACTGGCTCTACTGCCCGCAATGTCTCTAAGTTTCGCCCTAACACTCCTATTTTGGCAATTACACCTCAAGTAGATGTTGCTCGAAGGTTACAGCTAGTTTGGGGCGTTAAACCGTTGCTGGTGTTAGATTTACCCTCGGCATCTCAAACCTTCCAAGCAGCAATTAACGTAGCTCAAGAGAAGGAATGGTTAGCTGCGGGTGATTTAGTTGTGATGACTGCGGGGACTCTGCAAGGCGTGTCTGGGTCAACAGACTTGATTAAGGTAGAATTAGTCAAAGCAATTTTGGGTCAAGGTACAGGTATCGGTCAAAATGCCGTAAGTGGGATTGCTCGCGTAGTTAAGCAGTCAAAAGATGTTAAAGACTTCAACCCAGGAGAAATTTTAGTTGCTCCTGCTACTAATGCCAGCTTTGTTGATATCATTCGTCAAGCAGCAGGAATTATTACAGAAGAAGACAGTTTAACCAGTCATGCTGCGGTATTAGGGTTACGTTTGGGTATTCCCGTGATTGTTGGCTTTAAAGATGCCACTGACGTTGTTAGAGAAGGCGCAATTGTCACCCTGGATGCTAAAGGGGGAAATATTTATTCTGGTGCAATGACTGGAGGAACAAATAAGTAATCTTTGCGTGTAGCAATGGCAAAGATTTGGCTTCAGTTTAGCTAAAGTAGCTTTTCTGTAGGAATAATTATTTCAGAAGTTGGTTAACAATCGGGCTTTTCTTAAGACAAATCTCAGCAAGGTTTCTTTTCGGGCAATTATATTTACTTGCGCCCTCATTCCTGGTTTAAGCTGACATTTCAGGGTACTGTGGCTTAGTATGTTGGTTTCAGGTTGGATAGTAACCTCAAAATGAGAATTTGCATTAGTTATTACCGAATTAGATGCGTCTCCAGAAACTTTAGACAAAATCGCATCAGGAGATATTGCATTTACTGTACCGTTTAGTATGCCATAGTCGGAATAAGGACAGGCATCAATCCGCATTTTAGCTGTTTGTCCGAGTTCTACTTTATCTATGTCTTGGGTAGCAACGGCAGTTTTAATCGAAAGGTTATTGTTTCCTGGGGCTATTTGAGCAATAGTGTCTCCCGAACGTACTATTTGATTGGGGTTGCGTAGGTTTAATTGTAAGATTGTGCCGTCATTGGTGGCACGAATAATACTATTTTCTAGTTGTCGCTCAATTTGCTTTAATTCTTTTTGTTCTCGTAAAATTTGTGCTTCAGTTTCTGCACGACGTTGTTTGAGGGCTGCTTGTTCTCGCTTTAAATTGGCTAGAGTAGCTTCTCTTCTGGCTTTTTCGCGATTTGCTCTTTCTTTGGCGATCGCAATTGGAGCGATACTAGGATTTAATACTACTTGCATTCTCGTAATTTGGGCTTGTGCTACTTGAACCGCCGTTTGTTTTTCTTCTAGCTGTAATTGGGAAATCGCGCCTGTAGTAGCTAGCTGTTGAAATCGTGCCATTTCACTTTCGGCTAGTTTTAAAGTTGCTTGTGCTTCGGCTAAGTTCGCTTGAGCAGTAGTGGTTAGCTGTTGAAATTCTTGTTGAGAGAGACTTATTTCGGTTTGCGCTACCATAATTTCTCGATCTAAAGCTTGTTCTTCCGATGCGATTTGGGTATCTAAGAGGTTAATTTGCTCTTCGAGGCGATTTGCTTGAATTTGCTGTTGTTGCAGATTGTTTTTTAGTTGCTGTTGCTGATTTTCTAGATTGGCGCGATCTAGATAGGCGATGACATCTCCTTTTTGCACTTTTTGATTATTACTAACTTCAATACTTGCTACCTTCCCATCCTGAGACGATTGCACAAAACGTACTTCCCCTTGGGGGCGCACTGTTGCTGAGCCTTTGATAGTTAGATTAAATTTTACTAATGCTGATAGAGTAAAGATTAAGCCTATAGTCCCAATTAGCATTAAGCCTCCTGCACTTGTCCAATTGCTAACAGGTGGAATAAATTCATCGGTTGTTACAGGGCGGAAGTTTTGCATACTTATTTAACTGTTTTTAATGGCTTTGTTGGCGTTGGTGAATCAAGGTATGATTTTTAAATTTTCATACTGTACTCTTCTTAAAAAAGCTTAGAGCTTAGAGGAGGGGCTGTCTCTTGGGGAGGTGGCGTATTCTGGGGTTTCCCCAGAATCGTGTGACCGCCGTGTTTCCCCAAGAGTTTATACGCCCCGTCTTAGAAGCTCCAAGCTACGAACAGAAACATTGAGCAAGGAAGCCCGTCGCCCTAAAGGATACACCTTCGGATAAGGTTTCCTCGACATGGGCAAGTCTTGCTTTTGTACGTCATACATCAAATTACCAAC
>NZ_LR213941.1 GCF_900659865.1 Hyella patelloides LEGE 07179 | reverse complement strand
CCTCAACCAAAAAAGAGACAAAGTACCTGTTACTTGGGTCTTTGGAAATAGTAACGCTTCTTGGTTCACCAGTAAAATATCTACTCCATTTAATCTTCAATGGTTGAGACATTTTAGCTAGAGTCAAATCCCCATCAACCCATTGGAATGCGTTGGGGGCGTAATGAGCAGACTGTCTGTTATTTTTCTGTTTGAATTTGGGATATTTAGTTTTCCCTTTAAAGAAGTTTTGAAACGCTGTATTTAAATGCCTAAGTCCTTGCTGTAATGGTACAGATGAAACTTGTTTTAACCAAGATTTCGAGGGGTCTTTTTTGAGCTTGGTTAAAGCATTAGAAGTATCCGTATAACTAAGAGATACTTTGTCTTGGTAGTAACTATTAGTTCTGAGAGCTAATGCCCAATTGTAGACGAACCTCGCACAGCCAAATGTTTGCGCTAGCTCTAATCGCTGCGAGTCAGTCGGATAAAATCTGTACTTAAAACCTCTAAGCTGTTTCATAGAGGTATTTTACCAGATTACTACCTTCGTTGTAAAGTTCGATTCATAATGGCGTCCCGCCTGTGGTTTCCCAGGCGTTTATACCGCCCATCCCATCGCGTCCCGCGAGGGTCTTCTCTCACAAAAGATAAATAACTCCGCATTTTTCTTTAGTTCTGTCTTAGCATTGAAGATAAATGTTGTTAATTGTTTCCTCTGATTTTAATTTAACTATTTTTGTCCCTTGACTATCTCTGGGTAAGACTTCTACATCATTGATCGCTAAGGATAATCTTCTATCAGTATTAGTAGTTATAATCGCATCTTTTCCTGCTTTTGCTACTGTTACAGAGGCTAAACGATCTTCTTTATTATTAAAGTTGATGGCTTGAGTACCAATATCTCCTCGTTTGGCTAATCTGATGGCATTAACATCTAACTGTTTGCCATAGCCTAATTCTGTTATTAACAAGAGGTTATCTCGATCGCTTAAAGTGACACAACTCACTAATTCTTCTCCGTAGCGTAAGCGTAAAGCTTGGTTTCCTTGAGCATTTCTTCCCATAACGGGGATTTGTTCATTATTAACAGGAAAACGCAGGATACGCCCACCATTAGTTGCGATCGCTATTTCTTGATTTTCCCGAACTAAATTGAGATATTTGAGGCGATCTCGATCTTTGAGTTTAATTAATACTAATCCCCGATTGCCTATACTCTGTAATTCCGATCCTTTAAGTCTTTTCAGTATGCCTTTTTCTGTCAGCAGAATAACATCAAATGGTTCGTTTTCTGTCGGTAAAAAGAAATGAGCAATGGTCTGGTTAGCTTCTCTTTGGGCTGCTGAGGATAGGAAACTATAGGTAGTAGCGTTTTGACTTTCTAGTTTGCTAGGAATATCAGCGATCGCTATAGGATAGGCTCTACCGCTATCGGCTGCAAAAATTATTTTGTCATGATTGCCAATCAACTGATGCTGTGTAACAAATTCTTCTCCTTTTTTGAGAGCAGAAGTAGTAATTTGATTTGTCGGATCGGGATTTTGCCAATAAATATGACCTTCGTTAGTAATAGTAAGCTCTGCTCGCTCTGCTCGCTCAATTTTAAATAAAGAACTAGGTGGCTCTATTTTTTGGCTTTTTGTAGCTTTATTTTCGGCATTTTTAACATTTTTAGCTTTAGTTGGTTGCTTGACTTCTGGAGCAATAACCTGTTGCAATATCTGGGTGCGTCGTTCATCTCCATACTTGCGTTTTAGAGAACGTAATTCTTTTTTAAGAGTTTTCATTAGTTCATGGCGATCGCCCAAAAGAGTTTCTAACTGACTAATTCTCTGCTCTAATTCTGCTTGCTCGGTTTCTAACTTTTGTTTTTCTAAGCCAGTCAAGCGACGCATGGGCATTCCTAAGATAGAATCTGCCTGTGCTTCACTAATACCTAAATCTTCGGTTAAACTTGCTTTGGCAGTTGTGCCATCGGGTGCATTCCGCAAAATATCCACAATGGTATCGATGTTATTCAGGGCAACTAGTAACCCTGAGACTAAATGTAATCTTTGTTGAGTCTTTTCTAACTCGTTGCTATATTGCTTCCTGAGAGTTGATTCGCGAAAGACCAAGAATTCTTCAAGTAATTGCCTTAAAGAAAGCTGTACGGGCTTATTATTCACCAAAGCCAGCATAATCGCTCCAAAATTGCTCTGAAAAGCCGTTTGACGAGCCAACTTTTGCAACACCACTTTTGCCGAAGCATCCTTTTTCAACTCCATGACGACTCGCATTCCTGTGCGATCGCTTTCATCACGAATATCGGCAATACCTTCTAATTTGCTGTTGTTAACTAAATGGGCAACCTTCTCAATCCAACCCGCTTTATTTACCTGATAGGGTAATTCTGTCACGATAATAGCAGTACGCTCTTTCCTGCGTTTCTTTTGGCGTAAATAGAGGGTTTCTACCTTAGCTACTCCTCTAACTTTAATGATTCCTCTACCACTGCTGTAAGCGTCTTTAATCCCTTGAGTTTCCACAATTTCCCCTCCTGTGGGAAAATCAGGGCCAGGAATCAATTGCCAAAGCTTTTCATCGGGTAATTCAGGCTTATCAATCAGAGCAATCAAACCATTTACTATTTCTCCCAAATTATGAGGCGGTACATTAGTCGCCATCCCCACCGCAATCCCAGAGCAACCATTCAACAGCAAAATCGGTAACTGAGCGGGTAACACCACTGGCTCTTCCTGAGAGCTATCAAAATTATCGGTAAAATCAACTGTCGCCCCATCAATCTCATCTAACATTGCTTGATGAGCCACAGGAGCAAGTCTAGTTTCTGTGTAACGCATCGCTGCGGGAGGATCGTTATCTACCGAGCCAAAATTGCCATGTCCATCCAACAAAGGGTAACGAGTCGAAAAATCTTGTACCAAACGCACCAACGCATCATAAACTGACTGATCGCCGTGGGGGTGATATTTGCCCAACACATCCCCAACTACGCGGGCGCACTTCCGATAAGGACGATCTGGAGTCAAGCCTAATTCATGCATCGCATACAAAATGCGCCTATGCACTGGTTTTAATCCATCTCTAGCATCAGGTAAGGCTCGTCCCACAATAACGCTCATCGCGTATTCCAGATAAGACCTCTCCATCTCTGTATGCAGAGCAGTCGGGATAATTTGACCAGTCCCTAACAAATTAAGCTGTTTTGTCATTTATGATTCTCCACAAGTTGGTACTAGCATACCGTAATAAGTTGATTTTATAATCAATCAGGGACTTTTCTACTCCAGCGAAATCAAGAATAGTACAAAAATTCACTGATGCTCTTTTGATGAACGAGAAAGTCCTTACCTCACACCGTTGGGTAATAAAAAAATTTACCATTGGGCTTTTTTAAGCCACAATTGATATTGAATACCTTACTAGGTGTACCTCGAATATTATTCTTAACACTTAATTCTTATCTATATAAAGTAAAACTTTTGTAACTAGCATCAATGACAACAGTTCTGATTGTAGAAGACGATCCTATTAATTATCGGGTTTTTTCCAAAATTCTCACCAAACGAGGTGGCTTGGAAGTTAAGGGGACAGAAAATGTAGAAGAAGTCCTGAAATTCGCTATTTCTGGGGAAGTAGACGTAATTTTAATGGATGTTTCTTTAGCCAATAGTGTTTATCAAGGACAGCCAGTGGACGGAATCAAAATCACCCAAATGCTGAAAGCCAATCCTGAAACAGCAGATTTACCAGTCATTTTAGTAACTGCTCATGCCATGCAGGGCGATCGCGAAAACTTTCTTAAACAAAGTGGCGCAGATGGCTACATATCCAAACCTGTAGTTAATCATCAGCAGTTTATAGACCAAATTGTGTCACTGGTTAACTAATCTTGGTCGATCCTAAGTATGTAGCGCAAAATCTTACTATTGGGAGACCGAACCTTACTGCAAAACAGAGCATGAAATCCCCTGGCTTTGGATATAGGGATGAAATGCCACTGGCACGGGGCTGTGTTTTGAGGAGACCTCAAAACACAGCCCCTCAATTTATTGTCTAGCTGTTATTTCATCCTGCTTGTCTAAGGTGTTTATTATTTGGAGAGAATGATGCGATGATCGGTATTTTAGCGACATACTCGGAGTCTCAATATCATCCCAACTATTATGCTGCTTATGTTTCCAATCTCGATGGTTATAAATTAGAGGCTGTATGCTATAAATGGTGACTGCTTGCGAGCTTTTTGCAGAATTAACAATTCAAAATATTTGTATATATTACGTATATTAATCACAAAGTTTTAGTGAAAATAGCCTTTAATTTGGGTTGCTTCATGAATCATAGCTCCAATCACTGTAAATTAGAAATTAGCCTCACTGGCAACTCGGTAATATTGTTTTAAGAAGTACGTAATTTTTATGTGCTTCTTTTTTTTTGGGAATCAGAAAGTAAGAACTAAGATTAGGGAGTGGAATATTGGTCAAATAACCAAGAAGATGCATAATGAATGTTTTGGCAAGTAGCGATGGAGCAGAATATTCAATGGGACGTTTAGCTTTATTAAGTGTATCGGACAAAAGTGGAATTGTAGATTTAGCAAGGCAGCTAGTAACCGAATTTGATTTTGAGATTATCAGTAGTGGTGGTACAGCTAAAACTCTACAAGAAGCAGGAATCAATGTTACCAAAGTTAGCGACTACACTGGTTCACCAGAAATTTTAGGAGGAAGAGTCAAAACCCTACATCCTCGCATTCATGGCGGTATTTTAGCCAGAAGAGATTTAGCTGAAGATCTTGCCGAGTTGGAATCTAATAGTATTCGTTTTTTAGACTTAGTAGCCGTTAATCTTTATCCCTTTGAGAAAACTATTGCCCAACCTAACGTCACTGTAGCAGAAGCCATTGAAAAAATTGATATTGGGGGGCCTGCAATGATTAGGGCTGCTGCCAAAAACTTTGCTAACCTTACGGTATTGTGCGACCCTAGTCTATACGAAGAATATCTAGCAGAACTAGCTAAAGGAGATATTTCCTTAGAATTTAGCCAAAAAATGGCGGGAATCGCTTTTAATCGCACCTTTGCCTATGACCGTGCTATTTCTACTTATTTTGCAGAGTTAAATGGCAATACTGATTTACCCGATGCTTACAGTATTTCAGGAAATAAGGTGCAAACTCTCCGCTATGGAGAAAATCCCCATCAACCTGCTGCATGGTACAGTAATAGCAATACTGGCTGGAGTTCTGGGTCGCAATTGCAAGGAAAAGAGCTTAGTTATAATAATTTGGTCGATCTAGAAGCAGCAAGGCGCATTATTACCGAATTTCCTACCGATGAACCCGCAGCAGCTGTTTTAAAACACACCAATCCCTGTGGGGTAGCTGTAGCTGATACTCTAGCAGCAGCTTATGAACAAGCTTTTAATGCCGATAATGTTTCTGCTTTTGGGGGTATTGTCGCGTTGAACAAAACCATTGATGTACCTACCGCAACCGCTTTAACCACAACCTTTTTAGAATGTGTAGTTGCACCAGGATGCGATGAAGATGCCAAAGAAATTTTACAAAAGAAATCTAAATTAAGAGTTTTAGTCTTACCAGACTTAGCTACAGGAGAAAAGAATACCATAAAAGCGATCGCAGGAGGCTTTTTAGTCCAAGCAAGTGATGATTTAATTGAAAATCCCGATCGTTGGGAAATTGTCACGGAGAAAAAACCCTCCCCCGCAGAAATTGCCGAGATGCTGTTTGCTCAAAAAGTCGTAAAACACGTCAAATCTAACGCTATTGTTGTTACGAAAAATCGTACTACTTTAGGTATTGGTGCGGGACAGATGAATCGGGTAGGTGCGGTTAAAATTGCTCTCGAAGAAGCAGGAGAACAAACTTCAGGAGGTATTTTAGCTAGTGATGGTTTCTTTCCTTTTGATGACTCGGTACGTACTGCTGCTGCTGCGGGAATTAAAGCTATTATCCAACCAGGAGGCTCGATCAGAGACAAAGACTCAATCGCTGCTGCTAATGAATTGGGTATTGTGATGGTCTTAAGTGGTACAAGACACTTCTTACATTAGGTGATTAGTAGTTAGCCCCGTCAAGCGGGATAATATAGTTAGTGGCTAATTACACCCCTAATTCCCTGACTCCTAAATTCTGGTTAGTATTTATAGTAAAATAATACCTTGGCTATAATAGAGAATAGTCGTTTATTGTATTTTTGGAAAATTGGAGGCTAATATTTAATGACCCAAGTGGTTGTGGGACAAAATGAAAATATAGAATCTGCATTGCGTCGCTTTAAACGCCAAGTATCTAAAGCAGGTATTTTTGCCGATATTAAACGCCGTCGTCACTACGAAACCCCCATCGAAAAGCAGAAACGTAAAGCTATTGCTAGACGGAAAAAGCGTTATCGTTAATCAATAGCAGAAATTAAATTAATTTCCAGGAAGTTTGTTTATAATCTTCACGCTTAATTGTTAAGGTTACGTTTAACAAAAAATAAAATATCTATACAAAATCAAGCGATCGCTAGTTTTAATTAACTTATAGCGATCATTTTTTTTATAAGAAAATATTATCAACATGAAATTTAGATAAATCTTCTAGTTATTTGTTAAATTTTATTTACATATTTCCGACTCCCATATATCCTTAGCACAATAAGGATCAAAAACCACTATTTTGCCCTCGATACTCACTGTGAATCAATTACCTTCTATTGATAGCCAAGAATATTTACCGTACTTACTATTAGATCGAAACTTACAAGTTCAAAAATTTTCTGAGTTGTTAAAGCAATATACAGAAGAATTTCAAGAGATTTCTATTGGTGATGATGTTCGTGCGAGTTTTCCTGAGTTGGTTGGTTTAGAAGCAATTTGTGCAGAAATTTTAGAACAGAAGCAAGAGAAATTTGTTTTAGAATCTATTGCTCGTGAAAAAGATGAAGAGACTGTCTTATATTTTGATATCTGTATTCAAAGCATTAAAGATCGGCTAATTTTATTTTTTGATGATGTTACCGAGCTAGTTAGATTAAGGCAATCTTTTATGCAAAAAGCCAATGAAGCAGAACTGACGTTAAATGCTTTAAAAAGGTTTGAGTATTGCACCAATAAAATTATTGATTCTATGGGAGAAGTTTTATTTATCACTACTGCTTCTGGGAACATTGAAAGAACGAATAAAGCAGCAGAAAAGCTTCTAGAATGTCGTAGATCGCAATTAATTAATCGTTCTCTAAGTTCCATTTTTGAACAACAAGAATTTGATTGTGATGAATTTTATCAGTATTTAGTTAAAAACCAAAATTCCATTAAAAAGTTAGAAGCTTCTTTTCTTAATAAAGAGCAAAATAATCTTGAAATTGAATTCAATTGTTTTGTCATTCCGACAGAAATCACTGATGTATATAATTGCGTTTATATAGGACGCGATATTACCCTACGCAAACAGGCAGAACGAGATATGATGCAAGCTTTAGAGAGAGAAAAAGAACTAAGACAGTTAAAATCTCGTTTCCTTTCTATGGCTTCCCATGAATTTCGTAATCCCCTTAGCAGTATTTTGGTCTGTACCGATATGTTGTCACAAAATACAAATACTTTACGCTCAGAAGAACAAAGTTTTTACCTACAATTAATTAAAGAGTCAGCATTAAATATTCAAGCAATTTTAGAAGATATTTTAGTATTAAGTAAAGCAGAGTCAGGAAAACAAACTTTTAATCCTACATACTTAGATTTACAAGAATTTTGTCAGCAAATCATCAAAGAAATGCAGTTAACTTATAGTGGCAGAACTATTAATCTAATTGCACCACAAGATTGTTGGGAATTTTATGGCGATCCTAAATTGTTATGGCATATTTTTACCAATTTACTATCTAATGCTCTTAAATATTCTCCTAAAGAAAAAAGTGTCGATCTTGAAATAATTCCCCAAGAATTAGTTACAATAGTGACAGTAAGAGATCGCGGAATTGGGATACCTCCTGAAGCGCAAAAACATCTGTTTGACTCTTTTTATCGTGCTAGTAATGTAGGCGAAATTTCTGGTACTGGTTTAGGTTTAGCTATTGTAAAACGAGCGATCGATTTACACAAAGGGACGATCGAAGTAGTTAGTGAACCAGATCGGGGAACTACAATACAGTTACAACTTTTGAATCAATCTCCAGATAAAATCTGAATGCTTTGCCTAATTTTATAAACCCTTTTCTTTTTTCTCAAAGTCCACTAATTGATACTAGAATAAATTTCGAGTTATCACTACAATGTGTAGATAAACCTCAATATTGATTGTTTGAGAAATGAATTCAACAGATATGAATAAAGAAGAAATGCGCCAAAAGCTGGGTAATATCACACAAATCAGAGAGCTTTTGTTTGGGGAACAAATAGAAAAATATGACCAAAAGTTTGAAGAATATGACCAAAAATCCGCCAATTCACAAAAACAAATTCAGCACCTAGAAGCAAGCCTAGAAGAACTCAATTCTAGCTTAGAACAGTTTAAAGTAGAGATTAAAGAAAATTTATCACAACAGAAAAAATTCCTGTCTGAAGAAATTAATTCTGCGGTAGATTCCCTGGAGAAAAAGCTTAAATTTCTTAGCATTAATACTTATAGCGAAGTAAGTAAACTCAATCAAGAAATCGATCTGAAAACTCAAAGCAATTTCCAGAGAATAGAATTGGTTAGCGATCAGATCAATTCTCAGATCGAACAGCTAAAAGAAGAAGCTAGCCATAACAAAGTAACAATTGAAAAAGAGCTAAATAATCTGAAAAAACAGTTATCAGACAGTATCGAGAAAAATATATCTGACTTGACTGAAGCTAAAGTTTCTCGTAGTGATTTAGCAGAAGTTTTATTTGAATTGTGTCTTAAAGTGAAAGGACAAGATGCCATCGAATCAAATAGTAGTAATGGTCTTGTCAATAGTGTTGATGGTGAATTACTTTTGCTTGAAGAGCCAAATCAACAAGTAAGTCAATAAAGAAGTGAAACGCTAACATCAACATTCCTTTCCGTTATGGCTCGCGCATTCTATTACATACATCTAGAGATAAAGCGGAATTGCTCGTCATTCTATCGATCGTGAATCCAAGGACTGGGAAACTGGCAAAAAACGCTCTCTCTCATCATGAATCGCCAATAATGACGCGAGGAACCTATATCCAAGGAAATGTTAGATAAATGGTCAAATCATCAACGCCTAAATTACTGACCCTTTTTCCCAATTGCTTCACCTCGGTTGTGGTGGAGTGAAATTCTCTTGAGATTGATTGCTCCCACCATTTAGCGATTTTGGAGTAGAATCGATTTTACTTAGAAGTTGGTAGTAAGGTTTAGGTGTAAGCTCTGTAAAACTGTAAAAAAAACTAAAGAAAAATTACCTTTTAATCATGATTTTTTTTATAATAAAAAAATAATAAACCAAATCAAAATAAGTTAACAGAGTCCAAAAAATGGAATCTAATCAGAATAATAATTTAGATGAATTATTAAGCGATTTAAAATCTCAATACAACGCATCTAATACTACAGAAAAATCCCAAAATAATGATAAAATAGAGGATCTACTCAACGAAGTTAAATCACAACTAAAGCCAAATAACATATCAGCGAAAGCTAAGAATAATCAAGTTACTTCCAATAATCCTCAAGTAAATGAATATCTAGATTCTCTTAAAGCACAGTATAGAAATCAGCAAAGCCACCAACAAGCCCAAAAAGACTTAATTTATAACAGAAATCAACAAGAAATTATTGTTCAAGAACAGCAAAAACAATTGAAGCACAAACAATTAATCCGACAAGCTGAAAAATGGTTAGCGAACCTCGATCCTACTTCGGATGAAGGTATGTGGTTTAATCAACTTGCCGAATCTTATCCTTCAAAATTAGACGCAGCTATTAGTTATTTGTCAACTTTAGACCAATCTGGTTTTTAAGCATACTTTTGTGCAATATCAGCTATTCCTCTAGCATCAAAAGCATCGCCTATAGCTGCCATTTTCCATTCTGCGTCATGTCGGTAAACTTCTCCTAAAATTAAGCCATTTTTATTCTGATACTGGCTTCCAGAAAGTTTATAACGAGCAATTTCTTGATTATTGTTTAAATCAACTAATCTAACGAAAGCATTCTTGACTTGAGAAAGTTCTTGCTTGCGGTTTTTGGAGTCGTAAATGTTGATCAAAAAAAGTAGTTTGTTAATTTTAGTTGGGACTTGTGGTAAATCTACAATAATTTGCTCATCATCTCCCTTACCATCTCCAGTTAAGTTATCCCCTAAATGTGTAATAGCTTGGGAAGAATGTCTTAAATTACCAAAATAAACAATGTCAGATTTATTAGTCAACTTTTGATTTTCATTGAGACAGATCACAAAAGCATCCAAATCAAAATCAGGAGAAGAACCAAACCAACCGCCAGATTTTGGGGCGACATCCCACCCTAAACCACACATGAGTCGGCTAAGATTAGGAGCTTCTTTCTTCAGAGAAATGCGCTGTCCTTTTTGTAAATTAATGCTCATTTTTTAACTCTGATAGCGATTTAATAAAGCCTGTAATCCACCTTGATAACCAGAACCAATAGCACTCATGCGCCATGTACCATCTTTGCGATAAAGCTCTGCCATAATTAATGCAGTTTCAATGGAATAGTCTTCAGCCAAGTCATAGCGCAAAACTTCGTTTTTAGTCTTGACATCTATAAGTCGCACAAATGCATTCTGTACTTGTCCAAAGTTTTGTCCTCTTTGATCGGCTTCGTGAATCGTCACTGTAAATACCAGTTTTTGAACATCGCTTGGTATCTTTGTTAGGTTGACAGCGACCATCTCATCATCGCCTTCACCAGCCCCTGTTCTGTTATCTCCCATATACTCTACAGAAGCAGATTGATCTGGACTTTTGGGATTGTTATAAAAGATAAAATGCTTTTCACTCAAAATCTTTTCATTGCTACCCAACATAAATACAGAGGTGTCGAGGTCAAAATCAACACCCGAGTCTGTTACATTTATGTCCCATCCTAAGCCGACTAAAACCGCTTCTAAACCAGGAGCTACTTTTTCTAAGGAAACTCGTTGCCCTTTTGCTAAAGATATACCCATATTTCTCCTTTTTTCAAGATCTATCAGATTTAAGACTAGATTTAGGTCCTTATAATCATAACGTTTGGTTCTTTGACAATTAATTGTGTCCACCTAATTATGAAATAACAACCTATAGTAAAATACTAGCCAATTACTTTACTTTATAGGCTGAGATTGGCTCTTTAATAAAGCGAATATAAAAATGTTTAAAAGTAGAACGTAGTACACGAGGCAAACCAAAATCAATAGGCATAATAGCATCGGGTAGTTTCCAATCTGTTATCTGTAATTCTTGAGGAGTACAGTAAGGAAATTCTAAATCACTCAATTGAGGAAACAAATCTAATTTTTTTTGTGCGAGTAAAGTTGGCACGAGATCGGGATCGACATTAACCACTTCAACCAAAGCTCGATCTAAAGCAAAAACGTTATCAGACGCACCCAAAATGCCCAGTTCTCTGGGTTCACCTCCACTGGGACCATTACCCTCATGACCGATAATACCGTCGATAATCGTCAAATTTGGAGAAATTGCTTTTGCCGTTTCCACAATCATTTCTCCAAAGCGATTGACATCTTTGCCTGCTTCAACGTGCCACCAGGCTTTCATTTTACCAGGAACACAACCAAAGAGATTTTTAACTCCCATGGTCATGGTTAGCTGCATATGGGATTTTACTTTCGGGAGATTGATTACCACATCCGCGTTGATCGCTTCTTTAGAAAGACGCAGATGGTTAAAATTCTCATTCTCTGTAGTGTAACGTTGACCGTGAAATTCTACTATGGGTAAATCTAATTCTTCGCACAAGGGTAAATAACCATTAGCTTTGGCTACCCCTTTAGCACTACCAAAAGCAGGACTGTCGCCTAAAAAGGGTTTTCCCCCTGCTTCTAAGACTAACTGCGCCACACAGTAGACTATTTCTTTTCTGGTAATACATTCTTTAGCGGGACGACTTCCTGTCAATAGATTTGGTTTTAATAATACACGATCGCCTTCTTTAACGAAAGCTTCTATTCCCCCTAAAGGTTTTAAGAGATGTTGCAATGCGGATTTTAATCCTGAAAGATCGTAAGAAGTGGCACGGATTAGACTTACTTGAGACATCTGTATATGTAATAATCAATTGAATTTTTAAGTTCTTTTTAATCTATCCTATTCGCCAGTAATAATTATTTATTGAGGGTTGATTGATTACAACCAAAGGAATTATCGAGATTACGAGGAGTATTCTTATCAACAGGATAGGCAGTTAAAATTACAGTCCCATCTTCTTGTTTAATTACTCCTCTGGCAAGATAGACTGGTTCGCCATTATTTTTATAAGCGACTGGTTGAATATGGGGTGGAATATGATTGGAGTCTACAAAATTATCGTTATTGGGAGCTAAACTTGATGTTTCTAATTCTCCGTCCAAAATTAAAGCATCAGCAGTAAAGGGTGCGGTAGATTCGGAAGCTATCCCTCCTTTTCCTTGAATTGCAAGACTAGACACATCTTCGATATCTGATGCCGAACAAACATTCGATGTGGTAACAAGCTCTGGGGAGACAACGTTATCTGATAGTTCTGTAGTTTTCCGTAGGGGATTATTATCAGGGGTTTCGATAGTAACTGCGCCATCTAAACCTTCGGTTCCCGAACTAGCATCCATGTCGTTAGTGCCATTATTGTCAATAGCTCGACGTTCTTCAATTCCGAATAAAGACTCTGCGGTGATTTCAATATTTCCACCTTGTCCTTGTTCGGCACTGGCGATAATATCATTGCCATTGCTATTGCCACGGCTAGGATAGGCTATAATGAATTCGGCATCAATATTGATGTTCCCGCCATTAGCACCACTGTCTGCTCTTGCCGATATCAAACTGCGATCTCTGATGATTAAGGTATCATCAATATCTAGAGTTATAATACCACCTTGACCGCGATCGGCAGTAGTTGAGGCCGAAACAGATGCTTGATTTTCTAAAGTTAAAGAATCTGCCTTCAGGGTAAGTTCACCACCAATCCCCGATGCATTATCTGCGGTTATTTTTCCTTGGTTACTAACTTCAACCGAGCCAGCATTAATTTTCAGATTGCCAGCAGCACCCGTCCCTGGTGGAAGTGGTTCGCGACTTCCCACAACTTGTTGAAAATTACCAACCGTGATTACTGCTTCATCTCGAACTATTAATTTATCAGTTGCTATTGTTAGGTCGCCACCGTTTCCATCACCTTCAATAGTATTAGCAAACAAACCACTAGGAACTTTCCCATTTGACCCAACCAATTCGATGTATTCTGATGCTGTCACAGTCAAATCTCCCGCATCTCCGTCTCCAAAAGTAGTGGCAACGACTTCACCTCCCCCTGTTAGAGATAGTTGAGCCGTAGTAATTTCAATCCCGCCTGCATTTCCTACGGCATTGCCACCGACATTACTAAAAATGCCACTGACATTACCTTGTGAATTCTCACCCGCAGCAGAAATATTCTGACTGGCATCGATGGTGACTAACCCAGCATCTCCAGTACCAGAAGTACTGGCATTGACTGTTCCACCGTTAGTTAGAGTCAGATTAGATGTGGTAATTTCAATTCCTCCTGCATCTCCTACTGCACCAGACCCTAATTCAGTCTCTATAGTGCTAGTTCTTGTAGTGTTTTCGTCAAAGATATTAAAACCTTCAATATTTACGTTTTCAGTAGCTTCAACTCGAATACTTCCTGCATTACCTCGACCTTCTGCGCTGCTACTAATAATACCTCCATTTTCTAAATTAAGAGAATCGGCGTTAATCACAATATTTCCTGCATTGCCTACTGTACCTGTACCTGATTGACTTAAGATTCCGCTAGGAAGACCATTTTCATCAATTCCAGAAAGAAGCAAATCTTCTTCAACACCAATAGAGATGCTTCCTCCATCACCTCGTCCACCAGCTAATCCTTCTTCTTGGTCTTCTCTTCTCACCAAGGTTTGTATTTGTCCTCCTGATTCTAAAGATAGAGAGCCAGCTTCAATCGTAATATTTCCCCCATCTCCTTTTGCTTCCCTTTCGACGTTACTGAAAATATTGCCATCGGTAAGATTTGCCTCACCTGCAATGTTTAATCTCACATTTCCTGCATTACCTTGACCAGAAGTACTACTGCTGATTTCACCATTATCACTTAGAGAAAGAGAATTAGCTGTAATTTCAACATTTCCCGCATTTCCTACTGCACCAGACTCTAATTCAGTCTCTATGGTACTAGTTCTCGTAGTATCTTCGTCAAAGATCGTAAAACCTTCAATATTTACGTTTTCAGTAGCTTCAACTCGAATACTTCCTGCATTACCTCGACCTTCTGCGCTGCTACTAATAATACCTCCATTTTCTAAATTAAGAGAATCGGCGTTAATCACAAT
>NZ_LR213940.1 GCF_900659865.1 Hyella patelloides LEGE 07179 | reverse complement strand
TGAGGATTTTATCCACCCTCCACATCTATAATTTCATAATTTAACCAAAAATTATCCCTCATTAATCTTAGTTATCTGTCAAAGATAGAGAACTAAATCCCTATTTTTGCCAAAATGAGAATTGCTGGATAGCGAGATCTCTCATACTACAGAAAATGTCGATCTGCTTTTGATTGAAGGTAGCGGTAGCTTTAGTGCTAATGCTATCGATCCTCTGTTATCCGATACTGCTTTGGGTAACGAAAATAGCTTTACAAGTCAGTTTAATGATTCTTCCTGGGAAATTACGGAAGATTAAGTTTAAATTAAAAACATCAAAATATATTTTTTTTGTAGAAGAGAAATAAAAACTATTTCTCTTTTTTTTGTTCGATCAAAAATCAGCTTGAAGTCTAAATCTCGATTATAATATTCTCTTTTCAGACAATAATAGAGCAATAGGCGATAAGCAACAGCAAAATGTCTTTATTTTGGCTAATACAACCATATTTTCCAGCCTATGAGACTTTCTTAGTTTTTATTGAATCTTGGCTATGATAGTGCGGTGACGAGGGCTATTTACTGTAATTGTAGGTAGTTCAAATCCTGCCTCAGTAAAAGTTTGATTGACATCCAGTGCAAAATATTGGTCTAAATAAGGCTCAGTGCTTTTGAGCAAAGTCAAAATATAAGGAGGCATTTTTTGAAAGGTTTCTGATTGAGGATTCATATCCATAATTGCCAAATGACCGCCAGGACGTAAAATACGATTAGCCTCTTCAATTATTGCTTTCGCTGCGGTAGTAGGTAATTCGTGAAAAACTAAACAAGCAGAAACTAAATCGCAGCAATTATTAGGTAATCCTGTAGCTTCCCCTGCACGATGAAGCCAATTCGCTTTTTTAGCTAATTTGTGGGCGCGATATTGAGCTACAGCCAAAAAATAAGGAGATAAATCTACTCCTGTTAAATTAGCTTCAGGATATATTTCTTGTAGCGTTAGAGTACTCATCCCGACACCGCAACCAAGATCCGCAATATCTTGAGGTACGCTTGCTATCTGTTTTCGTAATACTTTGTGATAACTTTCTCTCAGTCGAGAGTCTCCTTTAGTTCCTGCATCTTCCCAAATTTTGGCATGAACAGCATAAGCAGCCGATTCTACTTCCCACGCTGCTAACCAACTCAGGTTACCAGATTCATAAGCGTGAAAAGAATTAAGATAATATTCTGGATATTGAAGCTGTTTATTTTCTATGGCGTTAAATTCTGCTTTCCAATTGCGCTGACTAAGCTTACTTACGTTGTCTCGCCAAGAAACCCCTAAATCTTCTGCACGATCGATCATCATTTTGCGTGCTTTACTTTTGGCAAAGTTTGCTAAAGGAGAAATGCTTAAAACGGTATTAACTAATCTTGAAGCTAATCCGACGTTTGTAGTATTTGCGGTCATGGAATGATTTGATTTTATAAAATTTTGAGCAATAGTTTTCCTAAGCTTATAGTAACCCGATCGCTAAACCTTTAATAACTAAACTTAACAATCAAAAATGTCGAATAATACTTCTCAATTAACAATTATTTTTTAAAGAGTAAGAAATTAATATGTTATGGCTATCGCAAATTAATGGCTGCCTTTAGCCTCGATCCGTTCACCTTTTACTTAATCGTACATATCAATAAATAGGCTTATCTGATAACTATTAAAATCTAGAATTATTTCATAAATTGACGAATTATTTATGATTGCTATAGCTTGTCTATTCGCTTATCCAAAATAAACCTACCCTGGACGAGATTTATAGCAAGCTAGTGATTAAATCATAATTTAATTTTTCTACATTATTTAACACTATTGCTGCTCCAGAATTCTTAAGCTTTTCTTGATATTTTTCTTGTTGCTCAAGATTATTTTGTGCATGAGGTGGTAACACACCTACGCCAATCCAATTAGTATTTGGTTGTTCTTGGCTCGCAGCGATTACTGTTTGCATATCCGCTACTGTATCACCAACATAAATTACAGAAACTTGACTATTATCTCCTTGTAAAATTTGTCTTACGACATCAAATAAACCTGTGGGATTTGGTTTACCTGGAGCATCTTTCATTGCTACTAAAATCGGTTTTTGTAAGCCTAAACGTTGTTTTAAGATATATTCTGCTGAACCTCTAGTAGCACCACTAAAAAAACCCCAACCAATATTATTTTGACTGAGATGTTCCAAATATTTTGCTGACATTAATAAAGGTTCGTTAGTGATATAACCATCAAAATTGTGGGGATCGCTTCCTCTGTAACGTCCTTGAAAAAAATCAACAATCTTTTCGTAACCAATACTAATTGCCTCTCTAGCTTTTCCTTGGGATTCTTGATACCGATAGATCAACTCTTGGGAAGCTTCCCAATCATTGTTCCAAATACCTTCAGATTTTAGCTCGTCAATATTTTCCATTGTGGGGCGAAAAGAACCATCAGTAAACTGTTCTACTGTGTCCGCGATCGCTCTACGATAGGATCCGCCAACATCTCTGACTACTCCATCAATATCAAAAACTACGATTGCTTGTAATTGTTCGGTTTTCATAACGGCAGTTTGATATAATGGCAAATGGACAAAAAATATTAACAATAATTATATAGATTAAGTTGGAGGCGTAATTGGAGTCTAGATTTACACTTAAAGTTCTTTGGTTAGACAAAGATGTAGCGATCGCAGTCGATCAGGTAGTGGGTAAAGGAACAAGCCCCCTTACTGCATATTTCTTTTGGCCTCGCAACAATGCTTGGGAAGAACTCAAAGATGAGCTAGAAGCAAAACACTGGATTGATGAAGCTGAAAGAATCGAAGTTCTCAACAAAGCAACCGAAGTAATTAACTTTTGGCAAGAACATGGCAAGAGAACCAGTATGTTACAGGCTCAAACCAAGTTTCCTGAAGTTGTGTTCACTGGAACTAACTAAAGAGTCATTACCAATCAATGTTGGTATGTCAGTTTTTAAGCTTAATAGTTGTATAGGGCAGAGAATTGTCAATCGTCTCTGCCCTATTTTATATCTGCTTAGGATGCCATGCCTCCAGCAGCTTGAAAACGCGCTCTTGCTTTTTTTAAAGCTTGAGTTGCACGGGTTTTTGCTAGTTTGTCATCACTTTTGTCTGCTGCATCAAAATTGCTTTGTGCAGATTCGTATTCAGAGCGAGCAGCTTCAAGATCGATCTTTTCTCCCATCTCCGCGTTGTTAACTAGAACTTTTACTTCGTTGTTATCAACTTCGGCAAAGCCACCAGCCAAGGCGATCGCCTTCCACTCTTTATCAGGGCGAACTCTCATAACACCGATTTCTAAAGCTGTTAGCAAAGGTGCGTGACCGCTCAGAATACCTAATTGTCCAGTGGTACTAGGCAGTACGACTTCCTCTATGGAATCGTCCCAAACAGTCTTATCTGGGGTAATTACTTTTAAATTTAATGCCATCTTTTCAGTTATCAATTATCCATTAGCAATTAGCAATTAGCAGTTATCAGTTATCAGTGACTCTAATAATGATGGCTCTGTTACTTGAATTAATTTTTTTAAATTCAAAAGTGCAAATACTGATTGACTTGGCTCGTCACAATATTTGTCATTAAAACTGTTCACTCTTCGAGAAGTGCGCGTTCCTTAGCTGATGAAGCATCGTGCTGAGGTCGCACTTCTGATAACTGTTCACTTCACTGTTTAAGTAGAAGCTTTGATTTTTTCAGCTTTAGCTTTAGCTTCTTCGATATCTCCTACAAGATAGAAAGCTTGCTCAGGAAGATCATCAAGCTCACCATTAAGGATCATTTGGAACCCTTTAATAGTATCTGCAAGAGTTACGTATTTACCAGGTGCACCTGTAAATACTTCAGCCACGAAGAAAGGCTGAGATAAGAAACGCTCAATTTTACGAGCACGGTCTACAGTGATACGATCTTCTTCAGAAAGCTCGTCTAGACCCAAGATGGCAATAATATCTTGTAATTCTTTATAGCGTTGTAAAGTAGACTGTACTGCACGAGCAGTGTTGTAATGTTCTTTCCCTACAATGCTAGGCTGCAACATGGTGCTAGTAGAATCTAGAGGGTCTACCGCAGGATAAATACCTTTGGAAGCCAAACCACGAGATAGTACTGTAGTGCCATCTAAGTGAGCAAAAGTAGTTGCAGGCGCGGGATCAGTCAAATCATCCGCAGGAACATATACTGCTTGAATAGAAGTAATAGAGCCTTCTTTTGTCGAAGTAATACGTTCTTGTAAGTCACCAACATCAGTACCAAGAGTGGGCTGATAACCTACCGCAGAAGGCATCCGCCCTAAAAGTGCAGATACCTCAGAACCAGCCTGTACGAAACGAAAGATGTTATCGATAAATAGCAGTACATCTTGCTTATTCACATCACGGAAGTATTCCGCCATAGTCAACGCAGACAAACCAACACGCATTCTTGCTCCAGGTGGTTCGTTCATTTGACCATAGACCAGAGCAATTTTGGAGTTTTCGGGGTTATCGGCATCGATTACTTTAGATTCGATCATTTCATTGTAGAGGTCATTACCTTCACGGGTACGTTCCCCTACACCACCGAATACAGATACACCGCCGTGCTGAATTGCGATGTTGTTGATTAATTCCATCATAATAACGGTCTTACCAACTCCCGCACCGCCAAACAGACCGATTTTTCCGCCCTGACGGTAAGGTGTTAGCAAGTCAACAACTTTAATACCTGTTTCAAATACTTTGGGCTTGGTTGACAGTTCAGTTAACTTGGGTGCTGGTCTGTGAATAGGAGAGGTTTCATCAGTGCCAACTGGACCTGCATTGTCCACAGTTTCACCGAGAACGTTAAAAATTCTACCTAGAGTAGCTTTACCAACGGGAACACTAATGGGTGCGCCAGTATCAGTAACATCCATACCTCGGATCAAACCATCCGTGCTACTCATTGCAACAGCACGAACCTGGTTGTCACCAAGTAGTTGTTGTACTTCACAGGTGACGGCTACATCTTGTCCTGCTGAGTTTCTACCTGCTACTTTTAAGGCATTATAAATGCGAGGCATTTTACCAGCAGTAAATTCGGCATCGATAACGGGACCGATAACTTGAGTGATTTTTCCGACGTTTGTTTTATCTGTTGTGGCTACCATGCTTTAGGTCTACTTGGTGATTAGATTAGATATTTAATATGGCAGAGTAAATCTTAATAAGTTCTAAAATTTGCCACCTTATAGATTATCACTTTATTGATTCATCTGGAAATTGCTCGATCTCAAATACAAATTTAATGACAATAAATAAAAAAAGCCCACCAAGGCGAGCGATATTAATGATGGGAAATTAACTTTTTGAGACTACAAGGGATTATTTTTGAGAACCCATCTTGCATTTGAAGACAGAGCTACTAACAACTAAACCCACGGCTAACAGACTTAATAGAGAATCTGATTCGGGAGTTTTTACGGGATCTTTGACATCAGCAAAACTCTTAGCTGCAATAAAAAATGCGGAGTCTATGCGACTATCTCCAACATCAGCAACAGCTAATTTAATAGTATGTGTTCCTGGGGATAATCCTAAAGCTTGAGCAGTGAAAACATTGGTAAAGCCATCATACTCAATATCAAAGAAAGGACCACCATCGTTAGTATCATTGTTATTATAGAATCGGGCGTTCTGAGCATTAGTGCCTAATGGATTACCACCATTAACATTGTTCGTAGAAACTGGAGTTGTTGTTCCAGGGATTAAAGCAATATTTTCTCCATCGAGGAAGAATCCCAAAACGTCAATGAAATTGCTATTGGCAAATTCATTATAGTCTTCAGAGGCGAATACGAAATCGAAGAATAGGTCTCCGCCTTCAGATTCAAATTCAAATTCGAGGATACTGGCATCATTACTAGAAAGTCCACTTCCTATTAGTAAAGAATTTAAGTCTGAATCTCCAGCAGTACCATTCTCAGTAGTTGTCAAATCACTACTATTGGGACCAACTGCACTACTAGCTTGACCGCTAGTTAAAATAATTCCTTCTTCTATACCTATAGATGAGGCTGCATCACTAAAGAAACCCGCAGCACCATCTGCACCAGTGTAGATAATAGAACCTGGAGTAACTGTAATACCTTGTCCTAAGATAGAGTTTGTTAAAGCAGTACCGTCATTAGTAGGAGTAATAGTAAGAGCATTAGCATTGCCAGCTAGACCAACTGTCAAACTAATTCCCAAAATAGAAGCTTGGGAGACATAACGTAGTAAATTTTTCATAACCTTAGTTGTCACTGCTTTGTGTTATTTTTTAGAGTCAAAAAACCTGATTTTTTTCCCCAATACCATTTCCTAATAACTAGATTAATTAAAAGTATGTATCTATACACAAGACATCAGACTTGTCCTGGTTTTTAATTACATATTTTTGAGGTTCTCGTTACTTTTCATGATAGGTATAAAGTGGTTTTCTGCTAGTTAATAATATGACCGATCCGTATTTACTCGACAACAGAATTATTACGGATAAAATATTTTATTTGATTTAATTACATGTTTTAGATAATTCCGTAGTCTTACTCATGCCATATTTTTATTTAATGTTGTACTTAGCTTTAACAAAATACCCAAAACTCTCCAAATTTATACTGAATCTTGAAACTTTTTTTTAGTCATCTTTAGGTATGATTTATGGTAAATTTTAGATTCGTAAGATATTAATAGCAACTTAGTCAAAAACCTCAAATCTTTCTCTTTCAGTACTTATTGTCTGTTGTCTAATTTTCACGGAGTTTACTTTACTTAACCAAGCAATATTAAATAAATACGCGAGTATAAATACGATAAGTATAAACACTTCAACATCGGTTCTTAGTCATTCGTCTTAGGTTAATTTCATGAACCATTTGAGATTTGAGGCTGCTCTATATTGCAATACCAGTAAAAGCTGATATATGTTTGATTTTTTATATTAAATCCGATTGGCAAAAATAATCTCAAACTTGGTGGTAATTTTAAATTTTCCTGTTTTAAAAAGCTAAAGCAAAAAAAGTCCGTAGTTAGCCCTCAAGGACTAATTTATTGAGACGCTTAGCGGGACTTAGACGAAAAACAGAAGAAAACAGCCTCAAATCCAGGTGGCGCAAGGGATATACGTCAAACGCCAAAAAATCGCTGAAATCCAAGTATATCAGGAAAAACGTCAAATCGAAGTAAAGCTTTTACTGTGTATAGATTTGAGGCTATTTTTGACTAAAAAATGTCTAAGTCCCGTTAGTTGAAAATCAACAACACCCAAACAAAAAAAGCCCACCGAAGTGAGCCAGAAATGATTTTAGATTGTAGGCGTTGGTGAATGCATAATGCTGAGACAAGTTTTTACTAATCTATGCTGTTATTCAAAATTATTTCAAAGCTTATAGCTTATAGCTAAGAACCGTATTATTTTGGGTGACATTACTTAAATCAGCAACGCCAGATTGTAAATTAGTTTTTTAGAATCTCAGGGATTATTTGCGAGAACCTATCTTGCGTTTGAATAGAGAACCACTACCCACTAAACCTACAGCTAACAAACCTAATAAGTTAGAAGCTTCAGGAACAACTTCAGGTGGGTTATCAGAGAATGCTACAAAATTACTAGACCAAGTACCAGGATTAAACTCGTCGGGTACTTCCCCAGGCATATCAAACAAAGCTCTAGTTTCAGCGATGCTTTTACCTGCAAAATCAACACTGAAAGTGCCTCTACCATTGGATTCATCCAAAGAACCGTCAGATAGATTGATAAATTTTCCAAAAGCACTAATAGTAACAGTTGTATCGCCACTATTAAAGCTATACTGTGGTGCACTAACTCCCTCTAGAGTGAAAGAAAATGCGTCAGGAAATTCAATGAAGTTAGGTATTGGAGTAGGTTCACCAGTGGGAGTGAAGGTGTCATCTAAACCACCAAGAGCAAGAAGTTCTTCTGCAGTTACATCTTGAATAGTACCGTTGTTACCTACGAAGGAAGCGAAGTCGTCGAAGCCATTAAACGGATTAGCATTAATTTCAACTACCGCACCAACATCGCCTCCAGTGGGGGGGGTAAAATCGAAATCAGTCAAGGGATTCCCATTAGGATCGATAATACCAGTTCCAGTAAAAACTACACCAGATTCAACTCCGTCTTCACCAGGAGGATTTATCCCTACCCGACCTTGAAGAGCAGCAGCATTGGCATTTCCCGCTAATCCAACTGTCAAACTGATTGCCAAAATAGAAGCCCCTGATGCATAACATAGCAAATTTTTCATAGCATAACCTTGATTGTTAGTGTGTGATTTTTGTTTTAAAAAAACCTGTTTTATGGTTTCAAAGAAAATTTATCTATTTAATTATTTCGCTCTTTTACTAGTAAATTAAAGAAATAATAGTTTTGTAACCAAGATAATGTTCTTTCAATAACAATATGGCTTTTTACAATTGGCTCGACAACCTGATTATTGCGGATTAACGATCTAATATAGAAGGTTATTTTTTTTGGCAAAAATACTTATAATTATGATTATTTCATGTTTTTTTGACAAGAATTAAAAAATAGCCAAATTTATACTATGCCCTGAAAATACTGTATTTTGTCTTTAGGTATTAGCTTTTTTGAGTAATTGACGCAGATTATCTGGATTATTTTTGCTTCATAAACCTGATGATTACATAGGTATTTATTGAATAAAAACTAATTTTAAAATTTTAACTGCTTATAATATCTTAGTATTAAGTGAAGCTGTATAGTAGTAGATACTGAGCGAGAATTTACACTGAACCATACTAAATAGCTTGATTCTTATGATCCTAGAGAATTTAAGGTAATTAAGTTATTTTACTTACTTTTTCATAAATGTTGTTTTTTAGTGATAATTAGCTTTGGTTTCAGTAATGATTAATAAAAAATTTAGTAATTTTTAAAGAGGAATTTCTGAAATATCTTGAATATCATGTAGTAAGTGATCTCGATCGCTGACATTATATTTTTTTGTCTTATTACTAATATTAGCGACTAATAATTCTTGATAGTAAGGACAGTTTGATTCACAGTTATTACGATGAGGAAAACTATGGCGATCTTTAGAGGACAACCAATTATCGAGATTAGTTAGTAACTCAGTTAAATCTTGCTCAGTTTTCTGATGCTGTTCTTGACTATAAGAAAAGGTATGACTCTGGGTTTTTTTCGGTAGTTTAACAAACCAGTAAGTCATGGATATTTGTTCTGGAGAATAATCTGAAGTTTCCGCTAGTACATAGAGATAAAGTCGAGTTTGCCAATTGCGAGCCAGTTTAGCTCTCTTCTCTGGTTTGAGATAGGTTTTCCAGTCAATAATTTTGGCTTGCTCTTCTTCTGCAATTAAAAGATCGTAAATTACAGTTAAGAGATAATTGCCAAAACTAAGTGTACGAGAATGTTCGGCTTCTCTTTTTTGTTGGCTGTTATTGGTTAAAAGTTCTGGTGCTGCTTGAACAAGTGCTTTTAAAGAGCGATCTAACTCTGTATCTTCTTCTAATAAGGATGTAATGGATAATCCTAACTCTCTTTGTTGCATTAACAAATGGAAGCGACTACCCCAGGTTTGTCGTTCTTCTGTTTCGGGGTTGGGTAAAGAGCTTGCTAGAGTGAGATAGGATTGTTGGAATTTTGGGGGACAAGTTTCTAGGAGATTGAGGTGTCCTTGAGAAAGACGAAGCATATTGAGGAAGGATGAAGGATGAAGGATGAGGGATGAGCCACTAACTACTAATTACTTAGGATCGCGAACTAAATAACTTACAGATTAGGTATGGTGTTGTTAGCGTCAGCGTAACGCACCAATATTTTAATTTTGGATTTTATTAAATTCTCATTCCTTAACTACTAATAACAAAAATTGAATTGTTATAATCAAGTGTGCCAATTTACTATAAAAATAAGAGACTCTATATTTCTTAGAAGTTAATATTCTTTTTTTGTTTCATGAATAAGGTCGTTGTAGGCTTGTCTGGTGGCGTTGATAGTTCTGTTGCTGCTGCTGTATTGCATCATCAAGGTTATAAAGTGGAAGGACTTACTCTTTGGCTAATGAAGGGTAAAGGACAGTGCTGCTCTGAAGGAATGGTGGATGCAGCTAAAATTTGCGAGCAGTTGGAAATTCCTTACCACATAGTAGATAGTCGCGATCTTTTTCAAGAAAATATTGTGGACTATTTAGTATCTGGTTACGAACAAGGAATTACTCCTTTACCTTGTTCCCAGTGTAATCGAGCAGTTAAGTTTGCTCCGATGTTGCAATATGCTCAAAAAGAATTAGGGATCGATAAAATCGCTACAGGACATTATGCAAGAATTCGTTATGATAAAGCAAGCGATCGCTATCAGCTATTAAGAGCGGTAGACCGTCATAAAGATCAGTCTTATTTTCTCTATGACTTGACTCAAGAATTGCTAGCAGGGACAATTTTTCCTTTAGGAAATACTACTAAAAACGAAACTAGACGGATTGCTGCTGAATTTAATCTTTCCACCGCAAATAAACCAGAAAGTCAAGATTTATGTCTCGTAGAATCTCATGGCTCAATGCGAGATTTTCTAGATAAATATATCAATCGCCAAGAAGGAGATGTTGTTGATTTAGAAGGCAATATTTTAGGAAAACATCAAGGAATTCATCACTACACAATTGGACAAAGAAAAGGCTTAGGAATTGCAGCAGCACAGCCTTTGTATGTAGTTAAATTAGATGCGGTGATGAATCGCGTAATTGTTGGCGATCGCACTTCAGGAAGTTGTTCCGAATGCACTGTAAAAAGGATTAATTGGGTTTCTATTGCTCAACCAAAAACCCCCATTCGAGCATCAGTTCAAGTACGTTACAGGTCTAAACCTGTGGGAGTTAATGTAATTCCTTTAGAAGACAGCAGAATTCGTCTAGTATTTGATGAACCTCAATTTGGCATTACTCCTGGTCAAGCAGCCGTTTGGTACGATGATGATGTTTTATTAGCTGGTGGCATTATTGAAAAAGAATAGTTATTAGGACTTTTCTCGATCCCCAAATATAATAAAAAAAACTTATTCATCTGCTTTATTTGATAAGGACTAATTGATGCCTATTTCTGACACTTCTTGTTTTAAAGCTGACTGGGAATTTATAACTAAAAGTTACTTAGTATATCGCTTTAATTACAATCAGTTTACATTTAGATGCAATTGTTAAATGAATCAGGAATAGTTGGGACTTTTTTGGCTAATGATTCTAGGATTAGTTCAGAATCTCATCATGGGCATAATATTTTATGGATACATTACAGATACAGATTAAAGAGCTTGAGGGTAAAATGAATCGTCTTTACCAATTAGTAGAGAGAATTGGCGAGCGAGTTGAAACCTTATCTGAAAATAAGTCACCAGTCCCTAACGCCTATTCACTATCTTCCTTTGACCAATATCAAAGCCAGAAAAATTCGGAAGGTAAAGACGCTGCATACTCTCTATCCCATCACAAAGACATCTTGGTTGACGAAACTAGCAGTAACATCAATAGTATTTCGGGAAGCGAACGCGAATTGTCTCCAGAAATTCAAATTCGCCGTTTAACAGCGCAATTAACTGCTGCTTATAACCGAATTGCTGCTTTAGAAGAACAACTTCTAACCTATAGAATCAAATCTTAATTTACGGGTATTGGGCAAACAAATTTTCGATGATATTTAGCACTTGAATGGAAGTCTTACCTTTTGCCAGGTGAGCGTAAATCGCACAACCTCCAGCACCCACTCCTTCTTTGACATATCCTGCTTCGTAAGCACGAAAACTAGGATACTTGGAGGTAGCAAAGTTAAGCCCGGTAGCTAAAAGGGAGACTCCTCCAATTTTTTGAGCAAGTTTAATGGTATCTCCTGTAGAATCTTCTGCTACCCAACGAGTCGTACCCACAACTATTTGTTCTATTTCAGCGGCAAGGGGAGTGTAATTAATAATCTGTTTAATCAGAGCATAAACTGCTAACATTTGAGTCCCTCCTGCTAACAGTACTCCCCCATGGCGACTCGCCGTAATTGCCATTCCCGCAGCCACAATTTGCATCGGATCGCCTACCGCAGCGACAACATCAAAAGGATCGACGCTTGAGAGATTATTTAATCCTGATTTTTGCAAACCCTGTTGTACAATCAACCACTTTTGCTCGTGATTACAACACGGATGACTGCTATTAACCATTCCTGAAGCATTAACTCCTAAACCAGACAAGACAGCTAAAGCGGTAGTTGTTCCTCCTACCACACATTCCCCAATAATCAGATAATCTGTGGTTACTGCTAATTTTGCGCCCCATTTCATACCCTGCTGAAATAGATGTTTAACGATTTCTTTGTTCATAGCGCGACCAGAAGAAACACAGTTGGCAGCCATTCCTTGCAAATCGATCGCTTCTACTGTGGGAGGATGCAGTAAACCTGCATTAAAAATGTCTGTGGGTAACTGGCACGATTCTGCGATCGCTCTTGTTATAAAAACTGGAGATGCTCCTGTTGTGAGATGGGGTAAGGAATGTTGGGGTGTTGCTTGCACCCCTTGAACTAAAAACTCCGCATCGGCGATCGCTGTATACTCCCGATCTTGGGGAGTTGCTCCCGCAGCAGAGATACCAGGAATTAAGCCAGTAGCCGTAAAACCCAAAATACAGGCAAAGCGAGCCTGTTTTCCCTGATAGCGTCTCAACCAACTTTGACCTTGTAGTATTTGACTGTAAAGAAAAATCATTTTTAGTAATCTAACAAAGTCCTGACCCATTGAGGAGGACGAGCTATGGGGTTTCCTAAACGATCTAACAATATCAAAGCAACCAAATGAACAGCAAATAAATAAATCAAATTATTGATCAAAATCATAATCAACGCCAAAACTTGAATTAAGAAAAAGTCTGGTTGAGCTAAAATACCTAGTTTTAAAAATAACCAATCCGTTAACTGGGTAATTTGAGTGATTACGTATACCCAAAGGTCTTCTCCCAAAAGAATTGAAAATAACCAAAAGCGGAAAAACAAGCCAATACTACCAATCAAAGAGCCTAAAGTGATAGACAATAACCAATTAGTTTTACGTTGCCAACAAGCACCTAGTTGAATTCCCATCAAACCATAAGGCATCAAAAAAACAATACTACGAGTTGGTCCCATCAAAACGGATAACAGAAGCATTGCTACTAAAGCAGACATCCAAGCAGCGCGAGAGCCTCTTCTCAGATAGACTAAAGCAGTTGGTATAGGGAAAAAAAGCTTGAGCAAAGGTCCTAAAGGAAAATAATAATTAATTAGCCAAATTAGGCTAGCAGCACTAGCTAAAAAGGCAGTTTCTACCATTACTACAGTTTTTGTTTTATTCACGGGGGATTTCTTTCTAGAAGTAACTGATGGTAATTGAGAAGACACGGCAAATTTTGGATCGTCTCCATCAACCCAATTACTATTGTTTACTGTATCTAGAAAAATAGATGGCTCATTGCGGTCTTCAGATTCTTGATTAGACATAAAGTAATAACTTAATCAGATAGATTGACCAACAGTCACGTGCTGCCTTCGTCGTTGTACAACGGAGTCCCGTCAACACTCGCGCGACCGAAGGAAGTCCTTTAGGGCATATGACGGACGTTTGCCTCAGTTACCTCGGCAGGGGTGGATAGGGGAGACTTCAAACTACCAAAGAAAACTATTGGTAGCAAAATATTTAATCAAAAAAGTGAGGGGTCGTCTGGGCGGGTCTCCCGCCCAGCTTGTGAACCCCGTCTCCCCATCCCCGCGCTCGTTAAGCGGGATCGAGATAATCTGTGACTGAGAAAACTTCACTAACCGATGGCATTTTCCAAGGCTAGTATATCGGGGATTCGCAATAAATCTGCATCCCGTTCGATTAATCCTCTCTTCTCTAGTTTAGTTAATACTCTAGTAACAGTTTCCCTAGCTAATCCACTCAAGCTACTGATTTCTCTATGGGGTAGATTGGGAATTTCCATGATTCCTTCTGCTTCTCTACCTTGCCCATCTACTAAAAATAAAATAGCGTCTGCCACTCTCGAAAGACTGTTTGCCTCTCTTAACTGTAAACGACGGTTAACTTGCCGAAGTCTGCGAGCCATAATTTGTGCTAGGCAGACTCCCGCCATTGGCTCAGTAGTTATTAAATCGACAAAATCTTCTGCTGGTATTCTACCAATAGTTGTAGTGGTTAAAGTAATCGCATCAGTAGAGCGAGGCTGTTTATCTAATGCTGCCATTTCACCGAAAATCTCACCTTTGCCAATTATGTTTAAGGTTACTTCCTTCCCATCTAAGTTATAAGTGCGAATTTTAACCCAGCCTTCTAGTATGAAGTATACAGAACCTCCCCAATCGTTTTCGAGTAAAATAATTTGATTTGCTGGATGAGAAAGAGTCACAAAATGACTCAGAAATTTTTGCTGGCTTTCTGGACTCAAATCAACTACAAAAGGAATTGACCGTTTTACATATTCGATATTTATATTTTGTTCTAGATAACTATATTGCTCTTCCATAAGTGCATCTTTGACAACCATTCAGAATATATCCTTTTTATCATCAAAAAA
>NZ_LR213939.1 GCF_900659865.1 Hyella patelloides LEGE 07179 | reverse complement strand
AGTTTGAATTCTTTCTTTCTCTTGTGCTGTACTGGCATTTATTAACAGTTTTTTGAGAGTTTCTGCCGATTCAGTTATCTCAATTTTTACTACTCCTGACATAGTTCGCGATCGCTTTTATCCCTTTCTCTTTAAGTGTAGTCTAAGTTTAGGAAATTGGTATAACTATAGCTGGTAGTGTTATTTTCAGGATCGATAATGGAAAGTAAGCTCTAGTTCGGGGATGCGGTTTTCATAGTAGAGAGATTCATCTAATTGAACGTTCGGGCGAATTTGTGCGGTTTTCTGCCATTCCTGGGCAATAATTACCCCAATATCTAACAATTGCATTTTTCTAGCAATTACATTCCCCAAAAAAACTAGGCGATCGCGAGTACAAATGGTGATAAAATAATTACCGTTAGAAGCATAGTCCCACTTTGGACAGCGTGCAGATTCTATCCGATATTTATTTTTGTATAGGGTCATTGATTAGGAAAAAATAGTTATCTATTAGAAAAATAATCAATGATTTCTTCTAAATCTCTGATGGCTGGTTGAGAAATAAAAAGATAAAGCAGCCGAAGCTCACCGCGTCAATTAATACCTTGATGCTGGCTGCTGCTTTGTCGGATCGTTTGTTGGCAAGCGGAGCGTTGATAGCGTGGCTGATGCTTAAGTTGATAATTATTAATTATTAAGTCAATCCTCACGGCTATCTTAAAACTACTGGTTTCAAACTGAATGCGGTTTAGCTCGAAGGCTACAAATTATTTTTTTTAGAAGAAAAATCCCATGTCCTCTTGAGCTTCACTGCGTAGTCTCTCAGCAATCCTAAAGATTTCTTTTCCAGTGTGAATATAGTGTTCGTCATAATTAAAGACAAAGTATTCTAATTCTTTGATGCCATCTTCAATCTGATTTAAACAGTAGTAAAGGCTAGCAGCTACTTTCGCTAACTGAGCAGGATTCGGATAAGCAGCAAATCTTTGTTTGGCTAGCTGTAAATAATGACGACAATCTTCTAAATAAGCCTGAAAATCTTCTAAAAGCTCGTCATCAAAAGGATCGGCAGATAAATTGTCTATTTCTGATTCTAAAGGATTAAGAATTTTTTGAATATAGCGATCGCTTGGAAGGTATACTGTTTGTAACCACTGTTGATAGCTAATTTCTTGCTTTTTGCTTGCTTGGCGACGACGGCTGTATTCTTGAGAAGCTTTAGCAGTCCGCTTTTGTCTATGAGATAAAGATTCGTAGTTACCCCCCAATTGTAATTCTTGGTCGTATCGACGGCGACTTCGGGGGTTACTCAGGATTTCATAAGCAGCATTGATTCTAATAATTTCTTCCCCATTAGTTTCTGCTTCTTTAGTATCGGGATGGTATAACTTTGCTAGCTTACGATAAGCCTGTTTGATTTCTATAGCCGTTGCTTGAGCATTAACTTTTAGTATTTTATAGTGATTCACCTGTAAACAATAGATGATAGACAATAGATGATAGACAATTGTCTTTTCTGACAAGAAGAGTTTTTTTCAAGATAGAGACTTTTAACCTCAATCTCCAATTAACAATTGTTGAGTAAAATTTCCCCTAAAAAAAGCTATCCGCTCTCACCGTGAACAAATAGATAAAATACAACTTTCGCTGTAACCTAGTTATTTGCTTGATAGTGAGAGCGGTCTAGTAGGGTTCTTAAATCGAAACCTGACTGCCGAGAGGAACTCGAACAAGTCACTTACACTGAGCTTAAAATTAAGCTAGTAGGCTAGTTGCTAGAGAACAGCCTCGGCGCACAGCCGGCTAATATCGATCTGAGAACCCAAGATCATACTACTTTCAATCATGGGCATCACCTCCTATATCCCTAAATGGTTATTTCTAGTTGTCTTTGGAGACTTACTGATTGTTATGCTAACTGATTTTTATAATCTCGGCAACCATCTAGCCATCTTTTAAGTAAAAATTTAGTTTTGCCAAAATGAAGATGCACATAAGATGCATGGACATTTTTAATTTGCCATCCTTCTATAGCCATTTTACTTTGGGAATTACAGCCTTTGATTTGCCACAAGGGTTGAGAGGGAATAGTTGTTAACTCAGAGCGATGAAATTCATGACCCCATATGAAAGTAGGGGAGTTAGAGGAAGTAGGTATTAAAGAGCTACTGTTGAGGGGAAAAGCTTGACGATAACCAAGAGTGAGACGAGATGTCATAGTAGCGGTAGTGGGAATAAAGCCTACCATATCCCAAATTTTACTCTCTAAATCAATTAAGCGATCGCATAAATACATTAGTCCTCCACATTCTGCATAGACAGGGATGTTTTGGACTATTGATTGTTTTAGTTGCTCTCTTACAGGTTTATTGGCTGCTAATTCTTCGGCAAACATTTCAGGAAAACCACCACCAAAATAAAAACCAGCTACATCTGGGGGAAGGCTTTTTGCAGTTAGAGGACTCCAGAAACTTAATTCTGCCCCTAATTGGCGCAAAATGTCCAAATTATCTTGATAATAGAAGTTAAAAGCGCGATCGCGGGCTATGGCTATTTTAAGAGGTTTGTTGATTGTTGGTTGTTGGTTGTTGGGGCGATTCCCTCTTCGCCCGTACATTTGTGGGTTATCAGTGGTTGCTCGTAATAAAGGTAATAGTTTATCCCAATTGAAAGCTGTTTTTGCTATGTGGGCTAGTTTATTGAATACTTGAGTTATTGCTGGTAATTCTGCGGTGGGAATCAGTCCTAAATGACGATCTGGGATGGTTATTTCACTATGTCGGCGAATTACTCCTAAAATAGGCATTTTGATGTTATTCAGAGCATCTTCTAATAATTCTAAATGGCGATCGCTTGCTACTCGATTGAGAACTACCCCTGCAATAGTTATTCTGGGATCGAGGGTTTTAAAGCCATGAGCGATCGCTGCTATCGATCCAGACAAACGCGAGCAATCTAACACTAACAAGACAGGAATAGCCAATAATCGAGCAACATGAGCCGTACTAGCGTAATCTGTTTCAGAATATAATTTCACCCCATCAAATAAACCCATAACCCCTTCTACGACTACATAATCTGCTGAACTACTGTGGAGAGCAAAGCAAGAGCGCACATAATCGGGAGAAGTCAAAACAGAATCGAGATTTCGACAAGAACGCCCCGTAATAGCAGTATGAAACATCGGGTCGATATAATCTGGCCCTACTTTAAATCCTTGGACAATTTTATTTTTTTGTTGAGCTAAAAAAGCCAGAATACTCAGAGTAATCGTAGTTTTTCCTACTCCAGAGCGTTCTCCCGCAATTATTAAAGCCATATTTTTAGTGGTTAGTTACTGGTTGCTGATTGCTTGTTGATTGTCGAACAATAGCCATTACCGATTACTTATTACCTCTTCCACTACTGACTTCTGTTCTTTTTTTTCCTTAAAATAAACTTCCATCACCTGACGTACCATAGGTGCTGCTACTGAGCCACCGCCACCACCAGAATGTTCGGCAAATGCCACAACTGTAATTTCAGGTTTATCGTAGGGTGCAAACGCGCCAAACCAAGCGTGGGGTTTTCCTGGGGGTGCTTCTGCTGTACCGCTTTTTCCTGCGGAGGGAGGTAATTCAGGGATATTTAAACGCCCTCCTGTACCGCCATTAACTACTGCTCTTAAACCTTTTCTGATAGTACTAAGAGTGGTTGGTTTGAGATTCAGGCTGACTCTTTGTTGCTGCTTCAAATCATTATCAGTGCGAAGAAGATGAGGTTGTACTTGGTAGCCGTTATTGGCGATCGCACTAAACATGACTGCAACCTGTAAAGGAGTAGCTAAAGTGAAACCCTGACCAATGGACATATTAACTGTATCTCCTGCTGTCCAGCCCCAATTGCGAAAATTCATTCTTTTCCAAGCATCATCCGCAATCAAGCCCCCAGTTTCTCCTTCTAACTCTATACCAGTGGGTTTTCCAAAACCATAATTTCGCGCCCATTTAATCAGATTTTCCCCTCCTGAACCCCTACCCACTTGACCAAAAAAGGTGTTACTACTCCAAGCCATAGCACTGACGTAGTTCATTCTGCCAAATCCTGCTTTATTCCATTCCCCGAAAAGTGTTCCCCCTACATTGAGATAAGCGTAAGTACTTAAAATCGTATTGGGAGGATATTTCCCCGATTCCATACCAGCAGTAGCAGTAACCACTTTAAAAGTAGAAGCAGGAGGAAAACCCCGCAACGCCATATTTAAAAAAGGATTACCTTTGGCTTGTAGCTCTTGCCACATTTGAGGAGTAACTGGAGAAGAAAATATATTAGGATCGAAACGGGGATAACTCGCCATAGCCAGCACAGCACCGTTATTGGAGTCTAACACCACAATTGCCCCTTTTTGCGTTCCCAAAGCCGATTCTGCTGCTTTCTGAAGCTCTAGATCGAGAGTTAAAGTAATATCTTTTCCTGATTTCGGCGGGGTTTCTCCTAAAATCCTCATAAATCTTCCCGCGCCATCTACTTCTAAATTTAAGCCTCCCCATTTCCCTCGTAATAGGTTTTCATGGGATTTTTCTACTCCCATTTTGCCTATCACATCCCCCAGACGATAGCCTTCTGGTTTTTTGCGGTTTAATTCTTGCCGATCTAATTCTCCCGTGTAACCTAAGATATGGGCAGCTACTTCTTTTTGAGGATAATTTCTGACTTTAATAATATCTGTTTCCACCCACTTTAATTGGGGACGATATTCTTCAATGGCGGTTACTTGAGCAGGAGTTAAATTAAGACCTACAGGAATTAAACTAGGATAGTTGATGCCAGCTTCTTCAACTCGTTTTTGAATATCTTCTGGGGGAAGTTCTAAGATTTTCGCTAAAAGATCGCGAATTTCCTGCCAATTTTCTTGTTTTTGCGCTTTGGGCCAAATATATGCTGAATGAGACAAACGAGTAGTGGCTAATACTTTGCCTTTGCGGTCAAAAATATTACCGCGAACAGGAGGCTTAGGAATAATGCGAGTTCTATTTTCGTCTGCTTTGCGCTGATTAGCTTCTCCTTGTTCTAGCTGCAAATATGCCAAACGAGAACCAATACCGCCAAAGAATACCACACTAATTCCTAGCAAGATTAAGGAAGCTTGATATTGTCTACCTACATTACGTTTATTTTCTGGTGCTTTGGGGTAAGAAGAGCTTGTAACAGCCATATTAATGCGTCAATTGTTAATTAGAAATTAAAGAATTAAGTAAAGACGATGGTTTTTAATCAGGATAATCATGAAATTAATTGTCATTCGATTTTACTCAATTTTTTTGGTAGTTTGTTTTAATCTTGTTTCTTCAATTGACTGACATCAAGGTGTTTGCCCCAAACCATAGAAATTAGTCATTGCTTTTTAGAGAAATCAAGGATTGAATCTGATAAACTATCTTTGGCAATAACTGTTTTAATTGAATATTTAAATTAAGTGACCAACATGATTCACTTGCTAATTTTCTCTTAATTCGGTTTTCTGCTCGCACTTGCGGGGTTATAGAGAGCAAAGTTTATGTTTGCTGCAAGTAGCTCAGAACAAACATAACTAATCTTTATGCCTCTAGTGTGTCCTGTTTTCTCACGAACTTACAAATTAAAAAAAGCACAAATTATGAACTACAAACTTTTCAACATTGATTCAATTCCTGATGGTGATCCCTTAACTGGTTTTGATTTTGTTCCACCTGTGAAAATAAGTTTTCTTAGTGAACCAGGTACGATCAGAGATGTGGATTTTGGTTCAACACTAGAAATAGAGCTTCTGAATTTCGCAGAAGGTGCTTTTTCTGTCGATGTTACCTCAGTGGCGTTTCCCGAATATAGTTTTTCTGTCAGCGATCTGAGTATTCAGTTTGATGCTTCCTCTCAACCTGTGCTGGATTTGGAGGACTTCGCTGAAACAAGTTTTGTTTTTGTTGGTAAGACAGGTGAGATCAGGGACTTACCTTTAAGTCCGAGTGCAATTGAACAACCATTGCAGGATTTTATTGTTCTGGACAATGCTTTTTCTGTCACACTTACACCATTGGAGTTTCCCGAATATACTTTTGATGGTGTTGGTAGTCCTGATGTTTTCTTGGATTTAACTACTATTGAAAATGCAAGTTTGGGTGTTTTTTCTGAAGATGGCGATACTTTAACTACATTTGAATTTAATGATATTGGCGGTGCTTTTTCTGTCACACTTACATCATTGGAGTTTCCCGAATATCCTTAGTGATGATTCTGTTAGTGTATCAATATTAAGCACGATAAAGGCGATCGCTTATTTTAAGATTAACACAAAATTGCGATCGCAATTGCTAATCTTTGCCAAAAAATTCTCGGGAAGATCTCTAATGAGAAAAAGCCCAGTAGCTCAACTTTTCGGGCAATTTGAATCTATATGGTATTGGGAAATTCAAAGCTCTAATCCCTCGGTATTCATCAACTTATAAAGAGCCTGAAGTCGAGTTTTTGCTTCTAGCTTGACTAAAATGTTGTTAACGTGAAACTTAACTGTACTATTACTAATATGGAGATGTTCCGCAATATCACGATCGCGTAATCCTTTAGCTAGAAGAGCGATTACTTCCCGTTCTCGCTGAGAAAGTATTTGTTGTTCTTGAGTAAGATTGTCAAGTCCCCAATTACCTCCGTTCATAATAGTTGCAACTGCTTCCTTTAACTGGCTTGAAGTTGTGGAGAGGTTTATTTGAGCTTTTATTCCACTAGGAACTATTGTTGAATTATTTTGATTAACCCAAATAATGCGATCGCTATTTGATACCAAAGAAGGGCGATCTGTAAGCAGGGGAATATGACGTTCGCCACTAGCAGAAATTTTTAAGTTAGCTAAATAAGCTAGCTGAGTAAATCCTGTTTGCAACAATGGTAAGCGACATTGAATACACAAGGGTAGATCGGGAGCATTTACTGGAGATGGAAAAGTCAAAGAAACTTGAATCACTTGAATACTAGCTTCGGTATTGATTTCGAGAATTCCACCGCAAAATGAGACGATGGACATCAAATTACCAAAAAATACCTGTTCCCATTCTTTTGGTGACTGAGAAATTATGGAGGAGGTATCAGCGATCGCTTCTAAAGAAACCGAATCTACTTCATAAGTTAAACGACAGTAAGTACAATCTAGAGTTTTAAGTATCTCAGCAACTTTTAAAAATACTTGAGTCTGAGATAAGTCGAGACTTCTTTCTGTACCTAAAACTGTCAACTTTGTCCGAACCAGTATACGAGCCAAACTGTCAGAAAGGGAAAGTTCGGGAAGAATGATTGTAGACTTGACAGCTTGTAAATTCTGTTTTTCTTGCTGGTGTAGGGAAGCAATTTCTAAAGCTACCGTTAAGCTAGTACAGAGATTTAACAAGACTTCTAAAAACTCCTGTCTCATTGGATTTTGGCTAAACGCAGCCAACACCCCGATTACCTTGTCTGAATTAGCTAATGGATAACCTGCAAAACTTTTCAGCTTATTAGCGATCGCCCATTCAGGATATCTAACCCAAGATTCCTCTGGTAACTTATTACTCAATAGGGAGACACGATTTTGAGCAATTCTGCCAATCTTATATGCTCCCATTGGGATGCGACTAAAAGAACCATCTGTGCGAGTGTATAAGCCAGATGAGGCTACTAATCGCAACATTTTACCGTCGGGTTCAACTAGCCAAATTCGAGCGAAAGTGCAGTCAAAATACTTAACCAACCCATCTGTTCCCAAGCGAGAAATTTCCTCTAAGTCCAAGGAGTTAGCAAAGCTCAGAGCAATTTGATTAGCACGTTGTAAATTCCAGACTAACTCGGTGTCTAACAATTAAGTAGCATTAATATAGTATTGACTACTCTCCGCTTAAAAAAAAACGGAGATTCTAAGCGGATGTTCAGAATCGTGGTTTAAACCCGATTCTCCTTACACTTAGCTGTCACCGAACTATCAAATTATACTCTGAAATAGTGCTTATTGTATGGTTCAGAGCGAACCTGGTTGTTTTAGAGAAAAGGGTACAAAATCAACAGTTGACTTTGTACCCTTTTAATTTGGTAATCTTCTATAGAAAGAAAATTTTTTAAATATAACAAATTGGCTCTTTTAACCTTTAGTTTCTACTGATACATCAGCATTATTTTGCCAAGAACTGAGCAAGCTTTGAAAACCTTTCAGTTGGCAAAGTCTTAGTAAAATGTAAACGCTTAAAAGATACATTCCACTGAGAAAAGGGATTAGTAAACAAGGGGTAATGTGCATATCATTCGGTATATTTCTACTATCTACTGTGCAGCGAGTTCTAATCTACTGTCTACTTAATAAAGACAGCAAAACTCTTTTCCTGACTGACACTCATCAAAGACAACACACACATACAAAATATAATCTTTCTTGAGTAAGACCATAGTTTCTTTATGACTCGAACAGGCTATTGACAGCCTTTGGTATCTTAAATAATTGAGGTGTCAACAACGAAAGAACAAAATATTAATTTGTTTTTATACTTCCTACTTTTGCATCTGACCAAATCTAGCAATCTTTAAGCAACATCTAATTTTTTTATATGATTGCTGTTGATTGGTTACTTCATCAGTATTACCTTTAATAATATAGGGTTTTCGTTAGTTTGGCAACTTAAATTTAATGTATTATGACTAAAAAAACTGGTTTTAAAAAAGCGATCGCCAATACTGTGTTTTCATTTGTGAGTGAAGCAACAGACACCCAATGTTTGAATTAATGGCAATTTATTAAATACAAATGGTTAGAAACCAAAGATTAGGAAAGTTATTTCGCACTAGTATAGGCTACAGAAAATCTCCTAATCAACTTTGCACAAAATATACGATTAATTTTGCTTAGGTACTTAAATATTATGGAAATTTGTGGAAATCAAGTAAAAAGTACCGTAATAAAAAATCCATGGGAATGGACAGTTGATGAATGGCAAAAATTATATCCTGAAAATCCGATAACAAAAGAAGCAACTACGGAGGAGCAAGCATTTAAAATAATTCAAAATACTCTAATCGAGCGAGAAAATTTTGGTGATATTCTTTTAGAATTTAACAATTAATCATTAAACTAAAACTTCTGAGCAAATAAATGTGAATTAAGGAGGATGTGTCTCTTGAATTCATTTCAAGAGCTTGTGTCGCCCGTACAGTAAAAATATCTCAATAATAAAGAAATATTCTGTTCTGTCTGTTGGTATTTTTGGCAACACAATGTTTCAGAGATTAAAGCAGCAATGCTCTAAATACCAGTTTTTAATCGTGCTTTTCTTAATAAAAAACTCAAGACAGTTTCTTGTTGAGTAATAATATCTGCATTACCATTCATTCCCGATTGGATCGAACATTTGCGCTTCTGAGTTCCGACAAAATTATTTTGCGGTTTGATAGTCACTTGATAAGAACTATTATTGTTTCCCTCGGAATTATTATTAGTTGATGATTCTGGTTCAAAAGCATCGGGAGAAATCGTAGCAACCGTTCCTGTCAAAATACCGTAGTCTGGATAGGGACAAGCAGAAACTTTAATTTGTGCTTTTTGCTCGATCGCCACTTTACCGATATCTTGAGGCGCGACTGCTGCGCTAACAATTAAGTCTGAATCCCTGGGAGCAATAGTAGCGATCGCCTCTCCAGGGTTAACTACTTGTCCAGAATTACGCAGATTGAGTTGTTGCACTATACCTGAAGCTGAAGCTCGAATAGTAGTTTTTTCGGCGTTTTTTTGTAACTGCTGTAACTCTAAACGATCGCTTTTAGTTTCTTTTTCCAAACCGATTTGTTTCTCTACTAATACTTGGCGATCGCGATTTAGGACACTGATTTGAGCTTGACTCTCAGCTTGTTGACGCGCAATTTGCTCTTGAGCTTTAGTAATATTAGCTGCACTAGGAGCGATCGCAGCTTGAGCTTGTTTTTGTCTCGCGAGAGCTTCTTGTAAACCCGCTTTTTTTTCGCTAATTTGCAAATCAGAAACTGCTCCTGTCTCAGAAAGTTGTTGATATCTGGCTAATTCTTCTTGAGCTAATTTTACGGTAGCGTTGGTTGCTTCTAGCTCCGCCTGGGTGGTAGCGGTTTGTTGCTGATAATCTTGTTGGCTTAATGCTAAATCTGCTTTGGCAGAAGCAAGCTCTCTTTCTAAAGCTTGGGTTTGGGCTGCGATTTGTCTATCTAATTCGGCAATTTGCGCTTTGATTTGAGCAAGCTGTGCTGCATTCTGATTTAGTTTTTGCTGTAGTTGATTTTGTTTGGTTTGCCAATCCGAAGCATCTATGGTTGCAATGATATCTCCTCGATCTATAGCTTGATTGGCTTTTACTTGAATGCTGGTGACAGTACCCTCTATGGCAGCCTGAACTAGACGCAGTTCTCCTGTAGGACGAATTTTGACATCTGCTTTGACTGTGGTTTTGTATTTCAATACGTTAGTGAGAAAAAGGGCTGTACCAAAAATACCCAGCAGTATCATACCGCCTCTGGTAGTCCAACGACTGACCGCAGGTAAAAATTCCTCTGGTTCAACTAGGGGTAACAAGTTAATATCCGATGGCAAAGAATCATAGCTATAGGCAATCATAGAGCGATCGCGATTAACTTCTTTAATCGCAAGAGAACTCTCTGTTGTGGTGGCTTGCTTGACAACTAAAGAACGATCGTCATGTTTGTTTAACAAAGATAATTTATCGCTCAATTCTGGTGCTATTTGTAAATATCCTCGATGAACTAACTGAATTGATTGTGATAATTCCTCTGGGGATAAACTTTTGAGTAAATAACCCTTTGCACCTGCTCTTAAAGCTTTATCTAAGTATGTCGAATCATCATAGCTGCTGAGGATGATAATTTTGGTTTGAGAAAAACGCTCAGATAATAACTCGATCGCCGTTAAACCATCCATTTCTGGCATTTCAATATCAATTAAAACTATATCAGGTGCTAATTCTTCAACTAAGGCGATCGCTTCTTTACCATTCTCCGCAGTTCCCACAACCTCTATATTTGGCTCAGAATCTAAATATCTTTGTAGAGTCTGTCGAATTAAATTTTCATCATCAACTAAGAGAGTACGAATCATTATTTAGTTACTTAATAGTAAGAATAAAAAAACTCAACTACTATAATTTTAAGGTTGATTTAGAATGGTTATTTTATTTCAAGTGAACTAGCTAAAGCATAGCTAAAAATCAATAGTTAAAATTTTGTCAATAGTTGATTAATTCTGATTTAATGGGAGCTTGAATAATATATTAAAACTAATTTGATATTTTTAGATTGTAAGATATTTCTTGAGAAAAAAAAGAAATTAAATCCAGAGTAAAATTATTGAAAACTTAGCTAATTTCAGTTAAAGTTTTTCTAGAAGAAGTTTAGGCGAGCGATGTTTTTGTACTACTAAAAATATTTAAGAAAAAAGCGATCCCCCTTGACTGATAAACTAAAATATAATATTAGGAGAAACCAAATCATGAAATCAGAAAAAAATCAACAACAAACTAACTGGCTAGCTGAAACTGAAGAGTTAAATGATGTTGAAGCTTCTCAAGTTAATGGTGGATATGGATTTGATGCTCACATAGCACAACTAGTAGCACAACTAGAAGCACAACAAGAAGCACAAGCAGAAGCTCAGGCAGAAATGACAGCGTTGAATGCAGCAATGACAGCAGCAAACACTAAAGGTATGTCACCTGGACAATAAATTTCCAAATTAGCTTCTATAGGTATTGATTAACCAAGAATGAAATATCCGTTAGTTTGACAACGCTCGGAAGAAAATTGAGGTGCTGCTTGTTTAGCTACAGTAGTCAAATATCACGGGCGCACCCTTTCTTGTCATCGCATTCGCGAAGTGGTGGGTACGGGACAACAAAAATTAGCTAATTTCAGTTAAAGTTTTCCGAGAAAAATTTTATGCCCTCGATGTTGTTGTATTACTAAAAATGGCGTTGCTGAATATGTAATGCTTCAACTCTATTTAGTTAACTTGCAGGAGCGAATAAAAAGTTCTCAAAAGCTTAGAGCTTAGAGCTTAGAGCTTAAAGCTACGAACAGTAACATTTTATGCGTCATTACTTAAATCACCAACGCCCTAAAAATATTTAAGGAAAAAGCGATCGCATTTAAGAAAACTAACAATATTGGGAGAAACCAAGCCATGAAACCAGAATTCAATCAACAACAAACTAACTGGATATCTCAAGTTGAAGAGTTAGATGACTCTGAGGCTTCTCAAGTTAATGGTGGAGGAGTCTGGGGAGCCATACATAAAGCAGCTACCCCAACGGATTACGGTACTGCCTTAAGTGGTGCAAAGATGAGAGTAAATCCTGTATAAATTCAAAATTTACTCGGATAATATTTTTCAGTCAACAATGAAATATCCGTTAGTTTTGCAACGTTCGGAAGAAAATTGTGGTGCTGCTTGTTTGGCTACAGTAGTCAAATATCACGGACGCACCCTTTCTTTTCATCGTATTCGCGAAGCGGTGGGTACGGGACAACAAAAATTAGCTAATTTCAGTTAATGTTTTCCGAGAAAAATTTTATGCCCTCGATGTTGTTGTATTACTAAAAACGTCTGATGTGAATTATCTGAACCCCTGAATCTGATTAGGCAATAGGCAACAGGCAATAGGCAAGAGTATGAAATACTAACGCTAGAGTCAGAACTCTAACATCTAATTCACACTAAGCGTTAAAAATATTTGAGAAAGAGAGATCGCACTTGACTAATAAACTAGACTAATAAACAAAAATATTGGAAGAAACTAAACCATGAAACCAGAATTCAATCAACAACAAACTGACTGGCTAGCTGAAACTGAAGAGTTAGATGATATTGAGGCTTCTCAAGTTAATGGTGGTGGATCTCCATATCCATCAACTGAATCCTTGTTACTTGACTTATTGAATAGAACAGATAAAGAAATCAGGAATAGTGGAAATCGTGAAAGTAATTAAACAATTTATACATTCAAATCAGAAATAAACAGAATCTAAGCAGAAAACATGGATATTGATTAATCAAGAATGAAATTATCGAAAAATTATCTAATTTCAGCTATTTTTTTGAGAAAAAGAGATCGCACTAAAAAAAACTAAAATATTAGGAGGAACCAAACTATGAAACCAGAAATTAATCAACAACAAACTGACTGGATATCTCAAGTTGAAGAGTTAGATGATATTGAGGCTTCTCAAGTTAATGGTGGAAGTCCTCTTAATGATCCTTCATTAAGCGTAGAAGACAAGATATTCCTACTGTTAATGCAAGTGATGTCAGAATTCGACAAGCAAATAAAAGAACAAGCACAATCAGTACGACCATAAGTATAAGTTATGTTTGATAACTTCAAATTTAGCTTCTATGGATATTGATTAACCAAGAATGAAATATCCGTTAGTGTTGCAATCCTCGGAAGAAAATTGTGGTGCTGCTTGTTTAGCTACAGTAGTCAAGTATCACGGGCGTACCCTTTCTTTTCATCGTATTCGCGAGGCGGTTGGTACGGGACAACTGGGTACAACACTTTTGGGTTTACGACGGGGAGCAGAAGCACTGGGTTTTAATGCTCGTCAGGTACGGGTAAATGCTCAACTGATAGATCGCCTCAATGAAGCTCCTTTACCAGCGATTATCCATTGGAAAGGTTATCACTGGGTAGTTATTTACGGCAAAAAAGGGAAAAAATATATTGTTGCCGATCCTGGAGTGGGAGTACGTCGTCTGTCTCGTAGCGAGCTAGATCGGGGCTGGACAAATGGCATTATGCTGTTGTTGATACCTGATGAAATTCGTTTTGCTCAGTTAGAAGAAGATAAGGGTAATAATTGGGGACGGTTTTTTAAGCGAATTTTACCTTACCGTAATATTTTAATTCAGGCAGTTTTGATTAATGCTGTCATTGGCTTACTGTCTTTAGCTTTTCCCTTTTTATTGCAGATACTTACCGATGATGTTTTAGTTAGGGGCGATAGACAATTATTAAATGTAGTGGCAATTGGCGTAATTGCCATGAATCTGTTTTCTATAACTTGTCGGCTAGTGCAGTCTAATTTGATTGCTCATTTTGCCCAACGGTTGCAATTAGGATTTATTTTAGAATTCGGTAGACAGATTTTGCGTTTACCTCTGACTTATTATGAAACTCGTCGTAGTGGGGAAATTGTCAGTCGGCTACGGGATATTTACCAAATTAATAATTTACTTACCCAAACTGTCACCAGTTTACCCAGTCAGGTTTTTATTGGTTTGATTTCTCTGGGATTGATGTTTACCTACAGTAATAAGCTGACGCTGGTAGCAGCAGCCATGACAGCATTGATGTTTATTCCTGTAATGCTGTTTTTACCCACTCTACAACAAAAAACTCGTAGGGGTTTAGTCTTAGATGCCGAAAACCAAGGCTTTTTGGTGGAAACTTTTAAAGGTGCTTTGACTTTGAAAACTAGCAACGCTGCGCCTCAAGCTTGGGAAGAGTTACAAAGTCGTTTTGGTCGTTTGGCTAGCGTTAATTTTCGCACCAATCAAATTGTAATCGCCAATGGTTTAATTTCCCAATTTATTTCGTCAATTAGTTCGGTGGTTTTACTTTGGTATGGTGGTAGTTTGGTAATTGCTCAAAACCTTAGTATTGGTCAATT
>NZ_LR213938.1 GCF_900659865.1 Hyella patelloides LEGE 07179 | reverse complement strand
GGTTTCAAAGAAAATATAGACGTTTAGTGGTTCGTTGGGAACGTCAATCTCTTGTTTTTGATGGTTTTTTGACTTTGGCAACTATTCATATGTGGATTACCAAAATCATATTAGTGGGATAGGTTCATGTGTTCTTTTATTAAATAAAATATAGAAACCCGATCGTTAATTTAGTATTCCCCTTCTGAATGATGCCCTAAAGGATTAGCTTCGCGTCAATTATGAAGGATGAATGGGGAAATATAAGTTAGTAATTGCTGAAATACGATCTTGCCTTAAGTAATTCATTATAGCGATTTATCAAAACTGATATACTAATTGAATAATAAGTCAAGTAAGAAATGATGAGGAATGAATGATGAATGAGGAAAGACAACCCAAACAATACGATGCTGTACTGGGTGGTAACAATCCACCTCCTGTAAATGGTTTAGTATTGGGGGGAATAGCAGGGGTTGAAAGGCGTTTGAATAGTAGCGATATCAAAACAAAAATTGCTGCTGTTACTGATGCTTTAGATTATGGCGGTGATGGTATTGATTTGGTTATTGATGCTTTGTCAGACTCTTCTGAGGAATTTCAAATAGCTGCTGCAAAGGTATTAAAACAACAAGGTAATGTTGATGCAAAGCAAGCATTATTAAACTATAACCCTCATTTATTTGTTACTACTTTAAAAGATTGGAATCAAATTAGATTTAACCCTGAAGTTGGAATTAAAAATCAAATAGACAATGCCTATATATTAAATTTAGAAGTAATAGAAAGACGTTTAGGGCGCAGACAAAGAGGTGTTTCTATAAATCATAATTTAGATGTAATTAATTCTCTATTACAACAGCCACAAATCTCTCAAATAGAAGCATTAATTTGTAATATAGAATGGGATTACTGGAATGAACATAAACAATTTGGCTTTTTCCTAGAAGCTATATGTGATGCCAAAGATAAATTATCTAGCTTAAGAGCATTATTTATTGGAGATAGAGAAGAACATCAGTTTAGAAAATCTAAAATTGATATATTTGATATTACACCAATTTTAAAAGCTTATCCCAATCTCGAAGTATTAAAAGTAAGAGGGCGTTTTAGTGAATATCCTTTAGAATGTGAAGGATTTAGACACGAACATCTCAAAACGTTAATTATTGAAACTGCCGATTTAAGCGAACATAATTTAACTCAGATTCTCAATTTAGATTTACCCGCACTGGAATATTTAGAAATTTGGTTGGGAAGACAAATTAGTTATTATCCCGATGATAATAGTCACATTAGAAAAATGCTAGCTAACTTGTTAAAAGACGATTCTTTTCCAAATCTTAAATACTTAGGATTAAAAAGTTCCGAACCAGCAGATATTATTGCTGAAGAAATTACTAACTCTTCTCTTTTAGCTCGTCTGGCTATTTTAGATTTATCGATGGGATGTTTAACGGATAGAGGTTATTCATTATTAAAAAATCATCTTAAAGCAGAAAAATTATATGCTCTCAGGATTGATATTGGTGGTGCTTACTATGACTATGAAGGAGAAACAAGTTTCATTCAAGATGAAGGCGATCGCTATTATGCTTTGTATGAATAATTTTGAAAATAAAATAGGATATTAATCACTATGAATTCAACTTCTTGTTTACAATTACAGCATATCCATACATTGGATATTGATGTAAATTGGGATAAATTCAACAGGGACTAAATTCGATTCTAACAATCGCGATGATTACTATTATATTGAAACTATTACGGGAAGCTAACCCACGGCAAGATTTGGGTTTAAGTTTATGACTGTTAACTTCGTTTACTATTTTTTATTTATTTTTCTAGATAGCTGTTGACGTTAATTATCGAAAGACATATATAATTATAGTATCAAAACAAAAAACACTATTTTTTAACAATGACGAATCAAAATCCAACCCAAGGATACGAAGCGGGAATATTCAATCAATTAGTTAAAGTTTCTGAAGAAAACGCAGTAATTAAGTACAAACTAGAATTAGTTGAAGTTCAAGTTAGTAAAATTCCTACTGTTGAAAATCGGCTCGACGCTATTGAAGTTAGAGTTAATAAAATACCTGGAATTGAAAGCCAAATTAAAGGCTCAGACGATCGCTTACAAAAAATCGAACTCGCTGGATAATTATCACGATCGTTATTGGGATTATAATTAATATTTTCTCCACTCCAATAGTAGCTAATTTATTCAACTAGAAAGGTTGCCAGTAAGGACAAAACAGGACACTACTCCTAAAATTCTTACTGGCATTTTTATAATATTATTTATCAAAAATTATGGCAACAGCAAAATCACAAGCAAAATGGTACGAGCGATCTCTTAAAGGATTGGTGGCATTAAATCCTATTTGTCCTGTCTGCAACAAACGCTGTCGAGCAGATAGTTCTAAAGCTCCCTATCACACCCAATGCTGGCGTAAAACTGATGAGGGAAGGGAATATATGAGAGAAATGAAGCGGAAGTCTAGAGAGAAACTGTAGATAGCTATTAAAGAATGAATTAGGAATTATGAATGATGAATTGGGAATGAGGAATGATGAATGAGGAAAGAAATCCAAGTGAATACGATCTCGTACTTGGTGGTGATAATCCTCCTCCTGTAGATGGTTTGGTGTTGGGAGGTATTGAAGGAGTTAAACGTAAATTTAGTAGTAGTAATACTGATAAAGAAACGATTCGTATCTTTAAAGAAGCCCTCAAATATGATGATATAGGAAAGGATTGGCTATATGAAATTCTCGAAACTGCGACGGGAGAAATTCAATGGATTGCTGCTGTAGTACTTTCAGAAATAGCGAATAAACCTTATAAGAGATTATTTTATCAATGGGAAAAGCGATCGAGTTTACCTCAAATTATTTCTATAACTAAAAAAGATACTAAAAAAGTTATTAAAAAGAAAGATAACCTAAAAATTATTTTAGAATTAGTACCAAGCGATCGAGAAAAACAATTAGTAGAATACTTTAAAAATACTATTCTGGAGAATAGAGGACAATGGCATATCTGGAGAAAAAAATATTCTCAGTATATGCTCTATTTAAGAGGGATAGACTTATGTGAATGTGATTTAAGAAAAATAAATCTAAGTAACATAAATCTAGTTAATGCTAATTTTAAAAGAGCTAATTTACCTGCTGTGAATTTGACTGGTTCGATTCTTTGTTATGCAAATCTTAGTCAAACTAATTTATATATAGCTATTTTAAAGCAAGTAGATTTTAGAAAAGCAAATCTTAAAAAAGCAAGATTATATGGTGAAAAAATCATACAATGTCATTTTGGTGAAGCCAATTTATATAATGTAGATTGCGAAAATTATTGTTTTAAAAAATCAATATTCACTAATGCAAATCTAAGTTATTCCAGCCTAATTTATAGCGATTTTAGAGATGTAATTATAGATAAAGCAAATTTTTTCGCTGCAAATTTTAGACGCGCTAATATTAGTGGTCTAGATTTTAAAGGCTTAAATATAAGATATGCGAATTTTGCTCGTTCGATTCGTAAAAAAACTAACTTCAAAGGTGCGTATTTTAAAGGCGCACATTTTAGTGATGATTATTATGAACCTGGATGGGAATAATCTTAGAAGGATGAATTAGGAATTATTAATGATGAATGAGGAAAGAAAACCCCAAGAATATGATGTTGTTTTGGGTGGTAATAATTCACCTCCTCTAGATGGTTTGGTATTGGGAGGAATTGAAGGAGTTAAGCGTCGCTTTGATAAAGCTAATTCTGAAGAAGATAAAATCACTCTTCTTAAAGAAGCACTTAAATATAGTGAAGTAGGAGAAGATTGGTTATTTGAAATTCTTGAAACCAAAACTGGCGATATTCTATGGGAGTCATTTAACTTATTGTGGAAAATTTTTGATGATAATCAAAGACAACAATTAATCAAATATTTTCCTAAGCTTATTAAAGATGATGTACATAAGTGGAATATTTGGCGAATTGACAATCCTAATATACAGCTAGATCTGAGTAATACTGATTTTTATAAAGCCAATCTAAGTTGTATAAATCTTAGTAATATAAATCTTAGTAAATCGAATTTTATTCAAGCCAATCTGAGTAATTCAAATTTAAGTAATTCAAATCTTTCTTGGGCAAATTTAAGTGAAGCTATTTTAAATCATACAGACCTTTCCTTTGCAGATTTAAGCAATACATATTTAATGAATTCAGAACTTTATTATGCCAATTTAGATAGAGCAAATTTTCATAATTCTATCTTGACTGGTTCTAATTTAAGCTGGGGAAAACTCAATAACACCAAATTTAAAAATGCAGATTTAAGTTGGGCTAATTTAACTAAAGCAAATTTGTACAATGCCAATTTAACTAGAGCAAATTTATATCAATCTAATTTAACGCACGTTGTTTTTCAGGAAACAAATATAAGTTGGGCTAATTTTGAAGGTGCAAATATAGATCGGGTACATATTAGAGAAAAAATTGATTGGGATTACTATGAAAGCTCTTGTGAATAAAATAAATTTATCATTCATCCTTCAAAAAAATGCCTCTTAACTTCATAGTAATCGCCAACCCTGAAAATCGTCGCGTCAGTTTCTTACAACAAGCCTTAGAACATTTTAATCTTCCTGCTGCTAAAATTATTACCTACGCAGATTTGATTGCAGGAAAAGCCAAACTAGACTGCTTTAATTATCCTAACCATATCATTCGCTTTGATTCTCCCGAAAGAAACTTTGAGACAGAAAAAGCAGTATTAGCTATGGGTGCGGATATTGCTGGTAGTCATAGAAGAATTAGTAAAGAAGATTTAGTTAATTTAGAATTCGATAAAGGGCGCATTCGCTATCCCCGTCAGTGGTATCTAGGGTGGAAACATTTATTACAGCAATGGGAGAAACAAATACAGTGTCGGGTAATGAATTCTCCTGCTGATATTATTACCATGTTCGATAAACCCGCATCCCATCAGTTGTTTGTTAATAATAATATTCCTGTTGCGCGATCGCTTGGTATAATAAATTCATACGAACAATTAAAAGAGGCGATGTCTGCTCAAAATTGTTCCCGCGTCTTCGTTAAACTAGCGAATGGCTCATCTGCTTCTGGTGTGATGGCGTATCAAATATATCCCAGGGGAGAATCAGCAATTACAACAGTAGAAAGAGTTAGAGAAGATGGTGAAACCCTGCTATATAACTCCCGTCGCATCCGTAACTATACTAAGTCAGAAGAAATAGCAGATATCATTAATATCCTCTCTTTAGAATCCGTACAAGTAGAAGAATGGCTACCAAAAGCAAGGATAAATAATCGCCCCTTTGATTTACGAGTAGTCGTAATAGCAGGGGAAGCACAACATCTCGTAATGCGTATCGGTAAAAGCCCCATGACGAATTTACATTTAGGAAGCGATCGCGATAACTATGATACCTTTATTAGTATAGTGGGGCAATCTAACTGGCTCAAGATGAAACATACTTGTGAAGCTGCTGCTGCGGTTTTTCCCAATAGTTTATACTGCGGTATCGATTTACTGGTTTATCCCGACTTACAACGTCACAGTATCATCGAAATTAATGCTTTTGGGGATCTAATCCCTGGTACAACTTATCAAGGGATGGATACTTATACCAGTGAAGTTAAAGCCATGTTGAGAAGGATGAATGAGGAATTATGAATGAGGAATGAGGAATGATGAAGGATGAATGATGAATGATGAAGTGTTATTTTGTTTTTCGTCGGAGATTGTTTTGCTTTGCTTTTTTAACTGAAGCAACTAGAATAGCCGTTAATTCATCTGATTCTTGTAAAAGTAAGTTTAGCCTTGCTTGGGATACTAAACCAGATTCAATCAATAATTCTAACCAGTAAACAGTTTCTTCTAACTCTTGTAATCCACCTTCAATTTTACTAATGAATTCTGCATGAGATCTACTACGACAAGCTTCTCGATAATGCGCGCCAACAGATGTACCAGATCGCCAAACTTGTTTTCCCAGTACTTGTGCTACTGTCTCTTTAGGCAAAGAAGAATAAACCCTAATAATTCGCAAAGCAAAACTTTTTGTTCTCCTCTTCAAATCTTCACTCATACAATCCAATCTCTATCAAAAGCCACATATTTTTCTGCTCTTATACTGCCCAACTTTAAATCAAAAAACTCATCATTCCTCATTCATCTCCCTTCGAGGACGTAGTGATTTATCATTCACCATTCATCATTTATCATTTCCCAAACTTCATCATTTCTAATTCATCCTTCCGAAAAATATGCTTAACATGAATCAAATAGTTGGTAAATATGACATCTTATTTATCACTTTAGATACTCTACGTTATGATGTCGCTCAACAATTATTTGAAGCTGGAAAAACTCCTAACTTAGCGAAAGTTTTACCTACAACTGGATGGAAAAAAAGACATACACCAGGAAGTTTTACCTATGCAGCCCATCATGCTTTTTTTGCTGGTTTTTTACCTACTCCCATAACACCAGGAAGACACCCTCGTTTGTTTGCGGTAAAGTTTGAGGGAAGCAGCACCACAACTGAAGATACTTATGTTTTTAATAGCGATAATATTGTTAGTGGATTGGCTGAAATTGGTTATAAGACTGTATGTATTGGTGGCGTAGGTTTTTTTAATAAACTAACTCCTTTAAGTCAGGTTTTACCTAATTTATTTCAAGAGAGTTATTGGAGTCGCGAGTTAGGAGTTACCGAGATTAATTCTCCTGAAAATCAAATTAATTTAGCTAAAGATATTTTAGAAACAACCTCTCAAGATAAAAGACTATTTTTGTTTATTAATATCTCCGCATTTCATCAACCTAATTATTTTTATTTAAACAATAGCAAACAAGATACGATCAAGTCTCATAGTGCAGCATTAGAATATGTCGATAGTCAAATAAACAAACTATGGGATACTGTTAAAAAAAGAAGTCCTACTTTCTGTATTTTATGCTCCGATCACGGTACGGCTTATGGCGAAAATGGCTATATTGGTCATCGGATTAGTGATGAAACTGTTTGGACTGTTCCTTATTTTGAGGGAATTTTAGAAGGATGAATGAGGAATGAGGAATGATGAATTATAATCGCTGATTGGTAGATACTTTGTGATTTGTCTTGCTTCTTTATTACGTACTAGCAAGGAAAGTTATTTCATTTTGCTGGAAACCCTATCTATTGCGACAGACTGTTCTTTGCACACTTTTCCACCGTGACCATAGTATCTCATCAACTGTCAATAGTCAAGCTAATTTTCAATTTATTTTTTTGACTTTTATTGAAGCTCAAAATTTAAAGCGATCTCAAAGAGATCTGCTTCGCAGACCGCGAATATTCCTGATTTTGTCAAACTAAAGCGATCCTATTTTATCTAGTCTTCTTAAGAAGACTTTTTGTCTTTAGTCAGAGATTTGAATGTCTGGCGTTTCTTATAAAGATAAAACACTTTAGAAATAAGATGATAATACAATTAATACTTTTATTCTCTCACAGAACAATAGCGACCATGAGGATTACCTGGATAGCCCATTCTCTGCTCTCCAAAAATTGTTATACAATCTAGTTGTAAAAGTTCTGGCATCCTTAAATCTAATCTTCTACCAAGCCAATTATCAGAAATATTGAGAGTATCTAATTCATTTACTGCCGAACAATTTACTAAAGCTTCAGCACCTTCAATATCTAAAGTTCCTAAAGATAAATCCAATTCGATCAAACGCTTTATTAAAGGATATTTAACTAATTCAAAAACAATTTCATTAGTATATTCTGCATTACGCAAGCCTAAATGTCTTAAATTAGGAAATGCTTCCCCTTTAATAATCGGTATTAAATCATCGACAGTAGAAGTTCCACCATATTCTTCTGTTCCCATCCATAACTCTAAATATTCTAATGCTGGTAAATCTAAAGCACATAATCCATTAATTGCTTCGCGAGGTAAACCACCTGATTCTATTCTTATTACTTTTAATTTATCGTGCTTTTTTGAATATCCCGAATTGAATCTTAAACCTTGACCGCCTCTAAGATGTAAAATTTCTAAATTAGGATATACTGCTAATATCGGACTGATATCAGACTGTTCGATACTAGAAATCATCATATCTCTATCTTCAATATCTCCAATAAATAAAGCTTTCAAATTTGGTATTTGTTCGCTACTATCGAAAAGAGTATTAACAATATCATAAAGCTCATTAGATGAATCTAAATTCCAAAATCCATAACCAAAAACCAGAGCTTCTAGTTTGTTTATTTTAGGGTTTTGAATTAATAGATTGAATTGTTTTGTTATTTTTTCTCGTTTTTGTGAGCTACTCCTCCAAGATCGATCTCTTAAAGCATAAGCTGTATTAACAGGATCGGTAATTCCTTTTTCTATATTAAAATCTTCTACTTTTCGATGAGCAAATATTTTACTATGAGAAGTAGGAAGTTTACCTCGATCATAGGGATATTCAAAATCTGACCAAAACTTGTAATTATTTACTGCATCTTTAGCTTTCTTTTCATCTCTTTGCTGCAACAAGCGATCAGCATTTTGCCTAACTTCTCTTCTATAATTACTCAGAGCATCAATAACTAAATCTAAACCAACATCCCCATAATTAAATGCTTCTGACAACGCGCTGATTTGGGATTGAATATTATCACTAGCTAATCGACTTTTCACTCCTTCAATACCTCCTAAGACAGCACCATCAACAGGAGGAGGATTATTCCCACCTAAAACTAAATCGTATTCTTTAGGCTTTATTTTATGCGAAGCGGTATCCTTTAGGGCGTCATTCATAATTCCTAATTCATCCCTTATGCGCGATGCGTAGCGAGTCCTAAGGCGGAAGCGGTATCCTTTAGGACATCATTCATCCTTTAAAAAAGAAGACATAAACAAGATGCTCGCATTATCATGGAACATACTTTAGATTACCCATTTTAATCTTATTTTTTTGTGCAATTGCGATCGCAACTCTTGTAGTTTATGTAATATATAATTACGCATTAAGATTAGGACATTGTAAGGCTATACATAGCAACACCCAACATTTTCCAATCTCAAACCAACAGATAAATTTCCGAGCGAAAAATTCATCATTCATCATTCATCCTTCTAATGACTTATTCCTCATCCCCTCCAACAAACAAACTATCCCAATTATTAACAGCGTCACCCTATCAAACCTATGTCTATTCCTATCCCCACAAGACAGCATATCGCCCCTTAAATCCACCAATAAAGTTATCAGATGTTTGGAGTAGGGAAAACCGCGACGCATTATTTCTCTATATTCATATTCCCTTCTGTGAAATGCGCTGTGGTTTTTGTAATCTGTTTACGATGGTGCAAAAAGATGAGGATTTTGTCAGTCAATATGTAAATACATTAAAGAGACAGTCGCAAAGGGTTAAACAGGCTTTAGGAGAGTCAAAATTTACCCGTTTTGCATTGGGAGGAGGGACGCCAACTAGATTATCTTTGGGTCGGTTAAAAGCGGTGTTAGATATCGCTGAGAATACTATGGATGCTGATTTACAAGCCATACCAGGCTCAGTAGAAGTATCTCCAGAAACCGCAACTGAAGATAAATTAAACTTGCTACGCGATCGCGGTATTGATAGAATAAGTATCGGGGTGCAAAGTTTTATCGATGCGGAAGTTTTAGCCATCCAACGCCGTCAACAAGCAACACAAGTACAAGCAACTCTCACAAGTATTAAAGATGCTGGTTTTCCTACTCTAAATATCGATCTGATTTATGGCTTACCAGGGCAAACTATAGATACTTGGTTGTATTCATTGCATCAAGCTTTATCTTTTCAACCAGAAGAGATTTATCTTTACCCATTATATGTGCGTCCATTAACGGGGATGGATTGTACCAATAAGGAATGGGATGATATTAGACTAGCTTGTTATCGCGAAGGAAGAAATTTATTATTGGCACAAGGATATCAGCAAATCTCCATGCGGATGTTTCAAAAACCGAGTACAACTGATATTTCTGCACCTATATACTGTTGTCAAGCCGACGGAATGGTGGGTTTAGGTTGCGGTGCGCGTTCTTATACGAAACAATTACATTATGCTAGTGAGTATGCGGTGGGTGCAAAATCGATTGAATCCCTTTTGCAAGCATACCTTAATATGCCTACAGATTCTTTTGACTATATCGATTACGGTTTTACTTTAGATACTGAAGATCGTCAGCGTCGCTATATATTAATATCTCTACTGTCTGATGAAGGTTTGAGTTTCAAGCAATACCGTCAGAACTTTACCACAGAATTATTTACCGACTATCCTGAATTAACCGAATTACTAGCTCTTAAGTTAGCCACAAAAGATGGAGATACTATTAGCTTAACTGAATTGGGTATCGAGCGTTCTGATATTATTGGCTATTGTTTTTTTTCCAATAGAGTACGTCAGTTAATGACAGAATACGAGCTTAAGTAAGAAAGACAAATAATGAATATTAAATAATTATGGTTTTAAAAAATAATAATATTATTGTTAAAGTTAGAAAATATCTGATGTTAACCTTCTTTCGTGAGAAGTCCCTCGATTTATCGAGTAGATGAATCACCAACTAGGTTTATTGGGCAAGGGTATTAAGTTTTACTATTGATAAAATACAATTGTAGTCTATATTAAAACTCTATTTGATAGAGCTTTTGTTGGTTGTATGATATTTTTCAATTAGCTTGATATAGATGAAATTCTTCAGTACTACCCTAAAGCGATGACTTGAAACGATATTATCGGTAGCTGAAGTATGAATAATGTCGCTAAAACAAAAAACGTTTGAATAGAACGTTCTAATTGAATTCAAAAATAATGAGGTAAAGACGGCAAATCATGCTTTTAAACTTCCAGAACTCTACAGAGATACAAGAAAAAGAATTATCATGTGATTTTGGTTACGGGGAGATGAAAAATTTCTCCTCGAAATGTCTCGTTTGTGGACAGTTTCACAATACAGAAGACCACTGGAAGTTTATGGCAGATATGCCAAGTAAGCCAGATAGTCTGATTGCTGATTTGATGAAGATGGGCGCATATAACCAGCAAGCTTTAGATATTGCTGACAGTATTAGCAAAGCTGACTTGCAAAAAGCATTATTTTTGAAAATGGCTGGACAAGGTAATGCGAAACGGGAACGCTTAGTTAACGAACTAATTAAACAAGCAGGAGGCTTAAACGAAGCTTTTGCAGCAGCATTTGGTCACAAGTCCGACGAGTTTTTTAACGATGCTATTCGTAGTGGTGGCTTTACCCGTCGCCGATTTTTAAGAAATGTCGCCATCGGTGCAGCATTGGTCACTTTAGCAAGCTGTAACAACTCAAATCAAGCTCCAGAAGCTACTACTGAAGGGCAACCAGTGGATACTTCTAGCTTAGAAAAAACTGACCTTACAGTGGCATTTCTGCCCATAACCTGTGCAAGTCCCATCATTATGTCCGATCCCTTGGGCTTCTATAAAAAACATGGCTTGAATGTCGAATTAAGAAAATATGCCAGTTGGTCAGTAGTGCGAGACGCAGCGATCGCAGGTGAGTTAGACGCCTATCATATGTTAGCACCCATGCCAATTGCCATGAGTTTGGGTTTAGGTTCAACAGCCTTCCCTGTCAAACTTGCCAGTATTGAAAACAATAATGGTCAGGGTATTGCCGTAGCAAACAAGCACAAAGGTAAAGTTAAAAGTGCTGCTGATTTTAAAGGCTTTACTATTGGTATTCCTTACGACTATTCCAACCACAATTTAATTTTGCGCTATTATTTGGCTGCTGGAGGTGTAAATCCCGATCGAGATATTAAAACTATTGTCTTGCCTCCTCCAGATGCGATCGCTAAAATGGCAACAGGACAAATCGATGCCTTTATCTTGCCTGATAACTTTACTCAAAGGGTAGTCCATGATGATATTGGTTTTATTCACATTTTGACCAAAGATATCTGGGAAAGTCATCCTTGTTGTGCCTTTACTGCTAGTAACGAATGGATTGACAGCTATCCCAACACCTTTAGAGCATTAAACAAAGCAATTATTGATGGCGCAAACTATGCCAATAAACCAGAAAACCGTAAAGAAATAGCTGCTGCGATCGCTCCTAGACAATACCTCAATCAACCAGTCGAAGTCTTAGAAGCCGTAATGACTGGCAAATTTGATGATGGACAAGGGAACAGTTTAGATATACCAGATCGCATTAAATTCGATCCTTATCCTTGGAAGAGTTTTGCTACTTGGATTTCTACCCAATTAGTGCGTTGGGATTATTTGCCAGAAGAAAAAGCCAATTACCAGCAAATCGGCGAACAAATATTTCTCACCGATCTAGCCAGAGAATTAGCCGAAGAATTGGGCACAGAGCCACCACAAGAGCTATTGAAAGTAGAAAAGCTTCAATTTGATGAATTAGACCCTCAGAATCCTCAAGCTTATTTGAAAGAACAAATAGATAAGTTTGGTTTTTAAACTACATCTAATCCGATCGACTCTCTTCCACAATAAGTTTGAGGACTGCGATCTTATTCCGTAACCAATATTGGTAAATATGTAGCTGTTGAAGTATAGATTATAGTTGCTTCATGTGTAGCAATAGCAATACCTGTGATATTTAGGATATTTTTAAAATTGCCATCTACTACATGAAGCACTTGCTACTAAACCGCGTCTATTTTGAAACCCGTAGTTTTTTAGATAACTAATTTAGGGGAAAGGGAAAAGGGAAAAGGGAAAAGGGAAAAAATGAACTACTCTAAACTCCAGTTTTCTATCTGGACGCGGTTTAAATAAGCCAATCGTCTTATTGTCCTGACCTAATTTTGTACGGCTATACAGTTCAAGTAAAACAAATTGCTGTTTTAAATTCGATGCTTAATCGAGCAGCTTCAAACAAAGATAGCCAAACAGTCTTTTCGATCCACAACCCTTTATTGGATTGGGAATCCTCATCGATCCTCTGCGCCTGTGCATCGGTTAAACGCCCGCGATCGAGTTCGATGCCTAGTTTTGGAGTAATGCTTAACAGTTTATCCATCAAGCGATAGCTTGAACCCAAGAGTCCTCCGAAAACACGTCCCTGATTCTTTTCGTCAACACCTCGATTGGATATGGCGAGGTCTCCTCGCCATCCCTCTCGGTCAACAATAACTTCGTCAAATTTGATGGGTAAGTAAAAACCTTCACAATCAGAGTGACACAAAAGATGGCTAGACATCATATACATTTCTTCATCAAGTACGGGATCTTGAGCAGGATCTTCACCTTCAGGGGTTGGTGTTGGTATCCAATCAGGAGCATTCGTGGCACGTGCATAAAAGCGACGCAGGTGATGTAAAAATGAGTATGAATAGGTTGCGATCGCTGTACGGGATTGCATCGACGGAAGTTGTTCTGGCTCTTTGTGTTGAGGAAGCCCTTTTTCTGCGAGAACCTCGTTGACCTTTGAGAGGGATTCTCTTAGCCACTCCGCGCCTTCGGGATCGTGAACGTTTAGATCGGCAAGTCTACCTACTGCAACAGCAAGTCCCATGATGATGTGTCCTCTTGTCGTGTAAATGTTGATTGTGAGACTATATTTATCGTACCTTTAGGTACATAATTTAAGGGTTTTTACATCATCTGCTCTCAAGGTATATTGTTATTAGGCTTACAATGAAGGTAGAGTTAATGCGATCGCATCACCGTTAAAACCATGATCCCAGTTAAACCTCGGTTTCAAAGCTTTGCCGAATATCTGTCTTACGACGATGGCACTGATAAACTTTATGAACTGTTTAATGGAGAGTTGATCGAAGTGCCACACGGGGCTTATAAACGCCTGGGAAACCACAGGCGACAGCCCCTCCAGAATCAGGGGAAAATGTGCAAATTGCTACATTCTTGCTGCTTCAATTCGCCCTACTTGTAGGTTATCGGAGAGTGCGGGGACATGGGTTAGAGCTTGAAGTTAATGGAGAACCCAGAAATCGTTATCCCGATCTCACAATCCTTCGAGAAGAACATATTCAGCAGTTAGCAAAGCGCAATACTCTTCGCCTGAAAATGACTCCTCCTTTATTGGTTATTGAAGTTGTCAGTCCTGGTGAATTGCAACGAGATAGAGATTACATTGCCAAGCGATCTCAGTATCAAGATTGCGGTATTTCCGAATATTGGATTGTCGATCCTGATACTCAAACAGTGATGGTATTAGAACTTGTTGCCAAGACTTACACTGAGGTAGGTAGCTTTTCTGGTTACGAGCAAGTGCGATCCCCGCAGTTTAGAGAACTGAATCTGACCGCAGCACAAATCTTTGCCTCAGCTAATCAGGAATAGCAACTCAAGCTAAAAAATCTTGATTCTAAACTCCAAATTGACTTGCATTGCTTTATCTCAGGCTCTTAATTACGGGTAAAGGAAGATATTCGGCAAGCTCCATTGAAAAAGTTGCCATGTCTGGATATAGCGATCGCGAGTGTTTGGATAGTCTCCTATTTTATCTGATGCAATAGAGATCAATTCTGCACATCCACTGTTTTGTAGAGACTACCCAATCGACGTTGGTGAATAGAAGTATGGTTTATATTCAATTCTGAAATCACCAACGCTCTACAATCTTATGGAAAATTGCGATCGCTTTTATTCGCTGTTACCTCATACTGGAGATAATTAGGGCTTTTTATTAATGAGAAGCTCTACACATAGTCAAATTGGCTAGC
>NZ_LR213937.1 GCF_900659865.1 Hyella patelloides LEGE 07179 | reverse complement strand
CCTAATTCTTCTTTATTACTAGGATTACATAACTTAATTGATAGCATTAATCAATTTCCCACACTGCTTCTTTCTGGATAAATCACCTTATTTCGTAATCTTTTAATTCGGAAAGTGACAGAAGAGGTGTATAGCCGTACAAAGTTACGTTAGGACAGATTAGTTATCTGCTCGGAAGTAGCAAGTAGCAAGTAGCAATTTTCAAAAATGTCCTAACGCTAATACGTAATGCTATAACTTTCAGAAATAAGTGGCGTAAAATCTTTAGAGTTATTTGGCGCAATACAAATTAACTGCTGCATTTTTTTGATTTGGCTGTGGCAAAACTTACAAGTTTTGCCACAAATTCTAAATTTGCCATTTTCTTGGTTTTTTTCTGTTGCAAAAGTTAGTAGCAAAAGTCTATGATTCTCTGGTAATGATTTTCTTTTAATTGATGAGATAATTCCTTGATGCAAATATATAAGTGGGGCAATATCGATCTATAATCGAGACTGTCTGCTGTGCATCTCGCTTCAAATGGAGCGAGAATCTGTAATTCTACATCCATTACACCCTAAGCTTTCTGACGATTTAATCTTTTTTCCTCTTCATTTTAATACTTGGAGAGTGACAGAAGAGGGTTACGGCGGATTTATTTCTATCTGATACAGTCAGAGAATCAATTCTCTGTCTCATATTGGAAGTCTGTTTAAACGGACTGAAATTATTAGCCAAGGAACGCTCGCTAAATTTTTTTTGATATTGTCTTACTGCCCAATAAAAAAACCTGACAGATTATCCGTAAGGTTAGTAATGCCCAACCCATAAGAAATTCGTGGATATTGAAGACTTAAGAAGGCAAGCCAAAAAAGAAACTACGGCATCAGACATACTGACAGAATTAGCCAAATTTGAAGATAACGAAATTGCTCTAGCAATTGTCAAACATAAGAATGCTTCATTTAAGGCATTAGAGCAATTAGTAGTCAATCAATACTATCCAAAACAGCCAGCAGATTTTTATTATAAGATTATCAATCGCCCTAATATTTCTCCCAAAATCTTAGATTTGATTATCCGTAACTGTCAGTATAGTTCGGTTCGTCGATTGGTTTTAAAACATCCAGCTACTTCTCTTACTACCCTGGAAAGATTTATGTTTTTTAGGGATTTTATTGGGTTGTATAAGGATTTTATGGGCAATCGCGATAATTATAATTTATTAGTAAATCATCCCAATGTTTCTCTAGATATTATTAGAGTTGTTGATTTTATTAACCTCGATCGAAATCTCCCTTATAGCGATCAAAATATCTCTCAAGGTATTTTAGATGAACTATCTCAATACGCACCTGATTCAATTGGCGATTCTATATTCCAATATCCCAATCGAGGATTAACTGCTTTTGACGAAGTGAAAGATAAAATTCCTCAAGCAATTGTAGATAATCCCCTCCTAAACTTATTATTAATTCATAATCCCGAAAGCAAATTTATTAAATTAGCGTTAGCTGAAAATTCTCAAACGCCAATAGAAATATTAAATATCTTAGTAGAATCTGAAGATCGCGATGTCTTGATAAATTTGGTATGTAATCCAGATATACCCGCTCTAATCTTGGACAAAATAGCTAATTTTGATGACGATTTTCTCCACAGTTTTATTGCCCAAAACCCTAATACGTCTGGAGAAATCTTAAGCAATCTGGTTGAGAAAAGTACCGATATAACTACTTTAAGAGAAGTAGCACAAAATCCTAATACTCCACAAGAAACTATAGACTACTTAAAAGAAAATAGTTCTTATTTAATTCGTATTGCACTTGCCAAAAATTCCCAAATCTCAGAAGCGACAGCATTATTCTTAATTAAAGATTCCTCTCGTAAGGTGAGAAAATATTTAGCTATAAATCTCAATATATCCCTGAAAATCATTGAAACCTTAGCCAGAGATCGAAGTTCTTACGTTCAAGTCGGAGTGGCTAAAAATCCCCATACTCCACCAGAAATCTTAGCCAAATTAGCTACCAGTGAGGACTGTAAAGTACGTCGTGGAGTTGCCGAAAATCCTCAAGCGACTTTACAAATATTAAAACGGTTAAAACAAGATGAAGATCGACTCGTTCTCGCTAAGTTAGCAAATAACCCTAGTATTTCTTTTGAAATTATGGAGTATTTAGCTGAAAAGGCAATTGCTTTTGTGCGTCAAGAATTAGCCAAAAATCCTCAAGTTCCTGCAATAGTTTTAGATAAATTAAAAGGTGACTATAACGAAAAAGTCCTTCAATATCTGGTGAAGAATCCTAATATTTCCTTAGCTACATTAAAACAACTTTCAAATCATAAGAAGAAAACTATTGCCAAAGTGGCAAGAGAAAAAATGGAGCATAGCCAGAAAATTATATGAAATGCTTAGAACGATTTGTATAACTAACGGGTACAATAACAACAATAAGCCTCAAAGGATTTCTATCACGGATACCGCTTCGCATAAGTTTCGCGTCACAAACCAGCTACGGAAATGGTCTGGATTAAATAGCATGACTAGCAATCTTTGATAATTGGTTTTGTTTAGCCAATTAACTATCATCGACCCTAACCCAAAGTATTCCTCTACTTTCTCTGCTTTGAAAAATCAGAATGAAAAAGATGTTGCCTTTGGAATGAGCTTGGTTATGCAATGGGAAAAAGTGATGCAAAATTAATTGTATAGTTTTGAGCAGAGGAGGAAAGAAAGGCAATTATAGAAATATACAAATAAATTTGCCTACCTACTTAGAACGTTTTAAAAAGACAAAAATCTTTAAACGCTTATGTTAACCAAATCCTACAGCCCACACCTTGGCATAATCTAACTATCCCGACAATGTTTTTTGCTGGTTGTTTAGTTTTAGTTTGGTCTTGTAAGCTAAATATGACATCATTAAACTGTATATCATATTGCTATTAATATCAATGGCTAAAACACAAATTAGTATTAGATTAGAAACCAAAGAAAAAGAACTACTGGATCAATATAGTTTATTCACAAATAGAACTCAAACCGATGTTCTTAGAGAGTTAATCAGAAGTTTAAAAAGAAGAATGCCAAAAGCCTAGACATTTTAGGGATGATTGTCTAGTTTTGTCGAGGAAAGCTGCTGCTAGACTAAAACTCTACAAAGTTTTATTTAGTTTTCTTTTTCCTCGTAGTAGTTTTTTTCTTGGTGGTACTTTTTTTTCTAGTAGTGCTTTTGGTTTTCTTGCTAGTAGCTTTCTCAGCTAAGAGAGCAACGGCTGCTTCTAGAGTGATTGACTCTATTGTTTCTCCTTCAGGAATTCCCACATTAGTCTCATTGTGCTTAATGTAATCTCCGTGAGGACCTTTGTAAAGATTGACTGGCTCTTTATCCTCTGGATGTATTCCTAACTCTCTAAGGGGTTTTTTCTTTCTTCCGCCACGAGCGCGTTTGGGTTGAGCTAATAATTCCATTGCTCGCTCAAAATCAATCTCCAAAACGTTATCAATGTCTTTTTTCAAAGAGCGATAATCTTTTTGGGTTTTTTTCGATCCTTCTGGTTTAAACTCATGAACTACATAGGGTCCATAAAAACCAATGCTAGCTTTAATTTTGCCTCCTGTTTCTGGATGCTCCCCCAAAAGGCGGGGTAAGGATAAATAATTTAAAGCAATATCTAAAGTAGCTTCTTCTGGTTTAATGTGTTCTGGTAAAGAAGCTATTTTGGGTCTTTTATTGGTTTCGCTTTTTTCTCCTAGTTGGAAATAATGACCATAAGGACCTTCTCTGAGATAGACGGCTTCTTTTTTCTCAGAATGTATTCCTAGCTTCTTAAGAGATAAAAATCTTACTGCCATATCGAGGGTAACATCTTCTATTTTCTGTTTTTTTGGTAAAGATGCTACTCTAGGCGCAGGGTTATCATCGGTTTTTTGCCCTAACTGTACGTAGGGACCATAGGGACCATTTAAAAGATAAATCGGTTCGCCAGTTCCAGGAAACAGACCTAGCTTATCGGGACCTTCTATTTTTTGTCGAATTATGTTTGCTATTTGTTCGGAATCTAGATCTCCAGGAGTAACATCTTTGGGGATAGAAGCTTTGATAGATTCAGCTTCTCCGTTTTGATACTCGATATAGGGTCCAAATTTGCCGATGCGAACTTTGGCTTCTATATTTTCGAGGCGAATGGTTTTGGCAGTATCAAGATCGATTTCATCTTCTTGAACTTGAACTTGAGTTTCTAGACCAGTTTCTCCCCGATAAAATGTTTCAAGGTAAGGCAACCATTTCGCTTTACCCACTGCGATATCATCTAAAGTTTGTTCCATTTGTGAAGTGAAACCTAAATCTACCAGATCGGGAAAATGTTCTTCTAGCAGACTGGTAACAGCAAAAGCAGTAAAAGTAGGGACAAGAGCTTTCCCACGCTTTTGAATATATTCACGGGAAATGATGGTGTTGATGATGCTGGCGTAAGTACTTGGTCTACCGACTCCTTCTTTTTCTAAGGTTTTGACTAAAGAAGCTTCGGTAAAACGCGCGGGGGGTTGGGTTTCATGTCCCAAAGCCTCTAATTTTTGGCAGTTGGGTTTGTCCCCTACCTGTAAGGGTGGTAAGAGAATTTCTTGGCTATCAATGGCTGCATCAGGGTCATCTGAGCCTTCTACGTAAGCACGGAAGAAACCATCAAAATCGATACGTTTTCCTGAAGCCCGAAATACGGCTTCTTCGACATTGATATTTACGGCAATTTGAGTCAATCTGGCTTCTGCCATTTGACAAGCTACAGTGCGTTTCCAGATCAGATCGTAAAGCTTAAATTGCTTGTCTGCTAAACCTGTTTCTTTGGGGGTACGAAAAGTGTTCCCCGCAGGGCGAATAGCTTCGTGAGCTTCCTGTGCGCCTTTACTTTTGGTGCTGTATTGTCTTGGTTGTGGACTGAGATACTTTTTACCGTATTTTTGTTCGATACAGGCTCTAGATGCCGCGATCGCTTCTTGAGACAAATGTACTGAGTCAGTACGCATATAGGTAATGTAACCCTGCTCGTAAAGTTTTTGAGCAATGCTCATGGTTTCGCGGGCAGACATTCCTATTTTACGGTTAGCTTCTTGTTGCAGGGTCGAAGTTGTAAAAGGAGGGGAAGGTCTACGTTTGATCGCTTTTTCGTTTCTGTCGCTGACTGTCCAGGTTCGATCGATCAGTCTTTCTTTGAGTGTAGTTGCTTCAGTTTCGTTAAGTAATTTAACATCTCTCCCTTCGGTGATTCTTCCTGTATCGGGATCGAAATCTGCTCCTGTAGCTAGTTTTTTCCCGTCTAACGTGATTAATTTGGCGGAAAATTCTGATTTTTCATGTTCTAACTGAGCTTCTAAGTCCCAATAACTACCAGATTGGAAAGCACGACGCTCTCTTTCTCGACCCACAATTAAGCGTACCGCTACCGATTGGACTCTTCCAGCCGATAAGTTCCCCCCAATTTTTTTCCAGAGTAAAGGGGATAAAGTATAGCCATAAAGACGATCTAGAATACGACGGGTTTCTTGAGCATGAACTAGATCGCGGTCAATTTCCCGACAATCATCTAAAGCTTTTTGGATGGCTTCTTGAGTAATTTCATGGAATACCATGCGTTTGACTGGCACTTTGGGCTTGAGAATTTCTAGTAAATGCCAGCTAATGCTTTCCCCTTCACGGTCTTCGTCTGTTGCCAGAATTAGCTCATCGGCTTTCTTTAAAGCAGTTTTTAATTCTTTAACTACTTTTTCTTTGGTTTTGGGAATAACGTAGATAGGTTCAAAATTATTTTCTACATTGATAGCTAAATTTTTCCAGGGCTTATCTTTGTACTTTTCTGGGACTTCTTTAGCTCCCGAAGGTAAATCGCGTACATGACCCATTGAGGCTTCTACCTGATAGCTATTGGGCAAATAGTTACGAATAGTGCGAGCTTTAGTTGGAGATTCAACAATAACTAGAGTTGCCATAGAAAAATAATTAACGCAGTAAAATAACAGATGTTTGTCTATATTGAGGTTATACCCTTAATTTATAGTTATAGTCTCTTCTACAAAAAACATCAGATCTTTAAAATAAATGATAAAGGCTGACAGATGAGGGATGAAGGAATACAAAACCAAAAATCAAGCAGTATTTATGTGAAAAAAAATGGAGATTTTAGCTTCTAACCAAAAATGCCCATAAACAAAATTTAACTTAGTAATATTCAACATTTACCATTAGTAGTTAATTTTTTTCAATAACTTAAGATATGCGATCGCCATAAAGCCAGAGAAGATGAATGACAAATTAATGGATAACCCTAGACAATCGAGCTTAATATATTCCTCGTTCCTCATTCCTTCCTCCTTCTTCCTTAGTTTGTCAGCTTGCAGGTTACAATCCTTTTGTGAAGCTTTTTTTAATCTGAATTCATTTTCAGCATAATTCATCATCAATTAAGACCTTATGGATTTTTCTAGTAATGTTGCCAGTCAGCTTAATGCAGGTGCGATTTTGCCCGAAGGCATAGTCATTATCACCCTCATGCTGGTATTAATCATTGATTTGATTGTGGGGCGTAGTTCTGCTCGTTGGTTGCCTTATCTGGCGATCGCAGGTTTAGTAGCTGCGGTGGTTAGTTTGGGGCTAATTTGCGATTCTCCCAACACCGATGCTTTTTTAGGTTCGTTCAGTAACGATAATCTTGGCATCATCTTTCGCGGAATTGTGGCAGTTTCTACCATTCTAACTATCCCGATGTCGATCCGTTACGTACAGCAGTCAGGGACATCTTTAGCTGAGTTTATCAGCATTATGCTAACTGCGACAGTAGGAGGGATGTTTCTTTGTGGCGCAAACGATCTCGTCACCGTCTTTATCTCTTTAGAGATGTTAAGTATCTCTTCTTACTTGATGACTGGATACATGAAACGGGATCCTCGTTCCAATGAAGCAGCTTTAAAATACTTATTAATTGGTGCATCCAGTTCTGCTATTTTCCTTTATGGTGTATCTTTACTTTATGGCTTATCTGGAGGAGAAACTAACTTAACTGCGATCGCTGCTAAGCTGGCTAATCTTGGTAGCAACGAATCTCTTGGTTTAGCAATTTCTTTAGTATTCGTCATTGCGGGGATTGCTTTTAAAATTTCTGCTGTACCCTTTCACCAGTGGACACCAGACGTGTATGAAGGCTCTCCTACTCCTGTAGTAGCCTTTTTGTCTGTAGGTTCTAAAACTGCGGGTTTTGCCCTCGCAATCCGCCTTCTAGTATCTGCTTTTGGCTCTGTAACCGAGGAGTGGAACTTTATCTTTACCGCCCTGGCAATTCTCAGTATGGTCTTGGGTAACGTAGTAGCCTTGGCTCAAACCAGTATGAAACGGATGCTGGCTTACTCTTCTATCGCTCAAGCAGGCTTTGTGATAATTGGTTTTATTGCAGGAACAGATGCAGGCTATTCCAGCATGATCTTTTACTTGTTAATTTACCTTTTTATGAACCTTGGAGCATTTACCTGTGTAATTCTGTTCTCTCTCCGCACTGGTACAGATCAAATTGCTGAATATGCTGGTTTATATCAAAAAGACCCCTTGTTAACTCTTTGTTTAAGTATTTGTTTACTTTCTCTTGGTGGGATTCCTCCAATGGCAGGATTCTTTGGTAAGATTTATCTTTTCTGGGCTGGTTGGCAAGCAGGAATTTATGGTTTAGTATTGCTCGGTTTAATTACTAGCGTTATCTCCATTTATTACTACATTCGCGTTGTCAAAATGATGGTAGTAAAAGAACCCAATGAAATGTCCGATGTGGTAAAAAACTATCCGGCAATTCGTTGGAATTTACCAGGAATGCGCCCCTTACAAGTGGGAATGATTTTATCACTCATTGTTACTTCTTTAGCGGGTATTTTTTCTAATCCTTTGTTTACTTTGGCTAACGATTCTGTTGTCAGCACTCCTTTCTTACACTCGGCTGTAGTTACTCAAAAAGCATCTCCAGAAACCATACAAGTTTTAACTACATCCATTCAGCCAGAGTTAGACATTGTTACAGAATAAATCTCAAACAATAAAATAGAATTTAATTGTCAACGATCGACTATAGCAATCCTCTTTGAGTTATGAAAATTATGTAGCTAAATGTCCTTTGTCAATACGGTGATTGCATTTGTCAAAGTTTCCTCGATTTTGCTTACCGTTATTGGTTCATTGTCGGATGTTAGTTCTTCTAAATCAATGAGGATTACTATCTTTCTTTATCATTAGAAAAGCCTGTTTTTACAGGCAATTTTTTTATTTGTTTCATTACTGATTTCTCTTTCCTTTATCCTTGATTATTCAAAAATGGCAGATCCCATAATGCATCAAGAAGATGGTTATATTGTTCTAGAAGCAGATCGACCAGAACAATTTATGACCGCAGCAGAATTACAACTTAAGCTAGAAAAATTGCTTAGTTCCTCTGATATCGAAATTCCCAGAGAACTTACTAAATTTGATTTAATGAGTGAAAAAGCTAGCTATCTAAGAGACAACTATTTTGAATTAGATATCGGAGAAAACAAATTTTTACAATGGTATGTAGTACGTTTAGAAAAATAAAATTAATTACGTATACTGTATACTTAGAACTTCAATATAATATAAAGTAATCTCCAGTAAGTCAAAACTCAATTCATGATTGCTATTGAGCGAAGTAAAGCCCTGCGACAGCAAGTATATCAAGCCTTAAGAAAAATTATTCTAAGAGGGGATTTAGCTTCAGGAGAAAGAATAGTGGAAACTAGATTAGCTCAACAGTTACAAGTTAGTCGTACTCCTGTTCGTGAAGCAATAGGTCAATTACAAAGAGAAAAATTGATTGTTTCTAATCCCAATGGTGGTTTTAGAGTTGCTACCTTTTCTGTTGAAGATGCAATTCAACTTTATGATTGTCGTATCGCTTTGGAACAGCTTTCAGTAGCAGGTGCGTGTGAATTTGCCAACTCCCAACAATTAGAACAACTGCAAAAATATGTCTTATCAGCAGAAAAATTTGTAAAATCTCAGTTAAGTAAATCTGACAGCTTAGAGCTTTTAGAACTAGATTATAAGTTTCATCATCTGATAGCAGAAAGTTCAACTAATAAGTGGTTATTAACTTTATTAGAGCAGGTTTTTGATAAGATGGCATTGCTCAGAATTCAAACTACTAAGCATAATCCTCAAGTCTTAGAAATTCGTTTAGAACACAGACAAATCTATAAAGCGATCGCTGATAATGACCCCAATTTGGCAAAACAAAAGATTAAAGAGCATTTAATTGCCAGTAAAGCCAGAGTTGTGCAAGAAATAGAAATTATTAAGAGTACCGAATCCCCTACATCGTAAATAAAACCATGACAACAACAAAATCAAGTATCAAACAAGTCTTTATCTGTGGTTCAGCTTTGCGAGGACAGCCAGATCATCAAAATCTGACAAACGCAAAATTTGTCAAAACCACGAAAACTCTTCCTCAATACCGCCTCCATGCAGCCGAAAATGGCTGGCATCCCGCTATTTATGCGGTAGAAACAGGAGGAATCAGTATTCCTGGGGAAATTTATGAGATGACTGAAGAACAGTATGAACATTTATTAGCCAATGAGCCTCCCCATATGTACCCCGACACAGTAAATATCGAAGGAGGAGAACAAGCGATCGCCATACTGTATCCTAAAGAATTAGTGGAGAAATACAATTGGCTTGATATTTCCGATCTTGGAGGTTGGGCAGCTTATAAAAATAGTAATCAATAAAAAGTAATCAGTTTCTATGTTTCAACTGAAGCAACAAAGTATTTCTTGTGGACATTTTTTAGTTCTAAAAGTAATTGATATAACTCTAAGCCAAAGGGAGTTAAATAATATTCAACTCTAGGCGGAATTTCCGAAAAAGATCGCTTTTCTAATATTTCATAATCAATCATTCGCTTGAGGCATTGATTAAGTACTTTGGTTGTTAAGCCATCCGCCACTTTTGCCAGTTTACCAGGGCGATTAGTTCCTAATGCGATATTTTCTAATAGTAAAACTGTCCATTTACAACCCAGGCAGTCTACGATCATTTGATTAAAATTATTACTATCTCTATATTTGTTTTTCAGTAAAGACATAAATTATAACCAATAAGTACCTACACTACTTTAAAGTACTTACTTGAATTATTTTAAAGAAAAACTTTATTATGGTTGTCTGTCGAGTAATTTATTGAATTAACAAAATATGATGTTTCCTCTGTTTGATGAAAATACAGCACCAGAAAAAGCCAAACAAATTTTGGCTCAAACAAAAGATGAATTTAAAATGATTCCTAATCTGGAAAAAACAATGGCTTTAGCCCCTGCATTACTGGAGTCTTACGTTACTTGTTGGAATTTATTTGATAACACATCTTTATCGCCGATAGAGCGTCAAATAGTCTATCAAACAGCAAATTTTGAAAACGAATGTGATTACTGTGTACCTTGGCATACACTTCTAGCAAAACAAGTTAAAATGTCCCCAGAAGATATTGAAGCTCTTAGAAATGGTGCTAAATTAACCAATAGTCGTCACGAGGCATTAAGGATTTTTACTCAATCTATAATTCGGACTCACGGTAAGATTGCACATTCAGAACTGGATACTTTTTTGCAAGCTGGTTACACTCCAGAACAAGCATTAGAAGTTGTTTTGGGTATAGCTATTAAAACGATGAGTAACTATACAAACGCGATCTCTGGTACTCCTTTAGATCGTACCGTTAAATCCTATCAATGGAGCAAACCAACAATTAAGTTAAGAAAAGAATAGCTGTATAAAAATAGTTTAAGTAAATCTACGAAAAGTTAAGATTATTAGTTTTTTAGAGATGAAGAGGTCGCTTACTTTTAATTAAGGATTAAATGTAATTATAAACTAATTTCAATTTTACTGTTGGCTACTCCAAAAAGCCAATTAAGAGAATATTTTGGGAGATAAGAACCATGAAAAATATGATTTGGCATCCCGAACCGAATGATGAAAAAGTTAATCAATATCTAGAGCAAGCTAATCACGCTCCCTATCCAACTATTTTTGCCATTACTGTTGGTATATTTTGCGCTTTTACAGCATTAGTTTTAATGGGTGTTTTCTAAACTTTTGTGAAAATTTTACCTACAAAATTACAATCATTATAATGGGGTGAGCATTGCTCACCCTACTTTAATTGTCAACTAATTATTAATGAATAAAAAATTAGAATCTACTATTTTAAAAAAAAGTAATTATCAATTTAATTGGGGTACAAAAACACATATTATGGGAATCCTTAATGTTACCCCTGATAGCTTTAGTGATGGTGGAGAATTTAATCAAGCTAAATCTGCCTTAACACAAGCACAAACCATGATTCAAAATGGCGCAGATCTCATTGATATTGGCGGACAATCTACTCGTCCTGGTGCAGAACAAATATCACTTAATGAAGAATTAAACCGCGTTATTCCTATAATTAAAGCGATCCGCGAACAGGAAACTATCCCGATTTCTATTGATACTACTAGAGCAGAAGTAGCGATCGCTGCTATAGAAGCAGGAGCAGATATTATTAATGATATTTCTGGGGGAACTTACGATCCAAAGATGTTTGCGATCGCCGCAAAACTAGAAGTCCCGATTATTTTAATGCATATTAGAGGTACACCTCAAACAATGCAAAGTTTGACAGATTATCAAGACTTAATAACAGAGATCATTGCTTTTCTTAGGCAGCAAATCGAAAAAGCGATCGCTTTTAACATCAAACCATCACATATTATTATCGATCCTGGTATTGGTTTTGCTAAAGATAGCTCACAAAACATTCAATTAATTCAAGAACTATCTCAATTTCAATCTTTAAATGTTCCCATTTTAATCGGGGTTTCTCGTAAAAGTTTTATTGGTAAAATAATCGGACAAAATAACCCCAAAGATCGAGTTTGGGGAACGGCTGCTGCTTGCTGTGGTGCAATCGCTTTTGGCGCAGATATCATTAGAGTTCATGATGTGACTCAAATGTATGATGTAGCGCGAGTAGCTGATGCTATTTGGCGTAATAAGCAATAAATAGCTCAATTTTAGGGATATAACCCTAATTTACCCGCAAAAGCTGGAAATAAGCGTCAAAAAAAGCCCAAAAAATACCTGTAGCCATTATTGTTAGAGGTTGTTGTTTTTTCGTAGTAGCTCTTTTATGTCGAAAATGTACTGACGGTAAATTTGCTTAATGAGAGGCTCATGCTGTAATAAATTTCGGATGTTTTAGGACTTCTAGGTATAAACCGCTAACTTTGCTCTCAATGATAGTAGTCAAGGTCAAAAAAAGTTTCTAATTACTATATTGAATTATTCATACTTTACGATATGATGAGTGATATTAAGAATCATTTAATCTATCTCACCTAAAAAATTTATTAGAGGGCAAGAAGTAGTGGTAAGAGTAGCAATTAACGGTTTTGGCCGTATCGGACGTAATTTTTTAAGGTGCTTAATCGGCAGAGAAAAGAGCAATATTGAAGTAGTTGGGATCAATGATACCTCTACTCCTAAAAATAATTCTATACTGCTTAAGTACGACTCCATGTTGGGTATTTGTGATGCAGATATTCAAGCTGACAGCAACTCTTTGATAGTCAACGGTCAAACAATTAAGTGTGTATCAGATCGAAATCCTTTGAACTTGCCCTGGAAAGAATGGGATGTCGATATTGTCATTGAATCCACTGGTGTTTTCCGCGATCAAAAAGGTGCGGGAAAACACTTAGAAGCAGGAGCTAAAAAAGTGCTGATTACTGCTCCTGGTAAAGGTCCTGGTATCGGTACTTACGTGGTAGGAGTTAACGAAGACAAATACAACCCTGATGAGTTTGACATCATTAGTAATGCTAGCTGCACAACTAACTGTCTTGCTCCTATTGTTAAAGTCATCAATAGCAAATTTGGTATCGTTAAAGGAATGATGACTACCACCCATAGTTATACTGGTGACCAACGCATTCTTGACGCAAGCCACCGTGACTTAAGACGTGCTAGAGCAGCAGCAATCAATATTGTACCTACTTCCACTGGTGCAGCAGAAGCAGTAGCTTTAGTACTACCCGAATTAAAAGGAAAGTTAAACGGGATCGCAATGCGTGTACCTACTCCTAACGTTTCTGTAGTTGACTTAGTTGCTCAAGTGGAAAAAAACACTATTGCTGAAGAGGTTAATGAAGCTCTCAAAGCAGCATCAACAGGAGAGTTCAAAGGTATTCTTGATTATACTGACTTACCTTTGGTATCTTCTGACTTTAGGAAAACTGATGTTTCTTCTACTATAGATGGACAGTTAACCCTAGTTATGGATGGCAACATGATTAAAGTTATTGCTTGGTATGACAACGAATGGGGCTACTCTCAAAGAGTTGTTGACTTGGCTGAAGTTATTGCCTCTAAAATGTAATAAATTGGTATTATTTTCTTTCCAATCATTTGGTATCTAGTTGATTCTCTGTTTACTTTTGTAGGCAGAGATTTTTATTTTGCTTAGTATCTTGCTATAATGCGATCGCGATATAGTTAACAAATTGGAGTTTAACGAAAGCTCCACCCTTAGCAAAAAATACGATCATTCTTGATGTGTAGTTTTTTTCAATTTAAGATTAATAATTATTCTGACGGCATCAAAGATCAAATTTATTGTTAATTTAGTTTGTATTCATTTTCTGTTTAAACTCTTCATGACTAATCTCAGCGTCAACCTCAATAAAGTTGCTTTAATTAGAAATACGCGCAATATTGGCATACCTAGCATTACTAAAATGGCGCAAATCTGCATTGACGCAGGGGCAAAAGGAATCACGGTTCATCCTCGTCCAGACCAAAGACATATTAGACCTGGTGATGTTTATGATTTGGTAGAAGTGGTAGCTCCTATAGAATTTAATATTGAAGGTAATCCGTTGGAGGCTTCCTTCATGGAAATAGTGCGTAAGGTTAAGCCTACCCAATGCACCCTTGTACCTGATGCTCCAGATACTTTTACTTCCGATAGTGGCTGGGATTTAACTAAAAATTGCGATCTCCTCAGTCCCATCATTCAAGAATTACAGGCTCTTGGTAGCAGAGTCAGTTTATTTATGGACGCAGACATCAAACAAATTAGTCTAGTTCCTCAAACTAAAGCCGAGCGAATCGAACTATATACCGAACCTTATGCCACAGCATTTCGCGAAAATCAAGATTTAGAAGCAACCTTTCAGCAGTACGCTGAGGCTGCTAAAAAAGCTCAGGAATTAGGTTTAGGAGTCAATGCGGGACACGACCTCAATTTAGACAATTTAGCTAAATTTTGTTCCATTCCTAATATTCTGGAAGTATCCATAGGTCATGCTTTAACTGCTGAAGCTTTAGAAATGGGAATGGCTAATACAGTTAAGGAATATCTCAAGATATTATCTCGATAAAAAAATATTTCTCAATTTGCAATCGCTTATCAAGCGATTTAAAAAGTCGTAATACCAATTTCCTAAAGTCCAGCTACAGATAATGCATCGAGAATGAAATCAAATCCCGTAATGGAAGCGATATCTGCTTGAGTAAATTCAGCTAAGATATTTGCTAGTTTTCTTCTTAAAAAATCTAGGGAATCAAAGACTTTATTTTTCAAGAATTTTTTGACTTCTTTCCACAATCTTTCAATCGGATTAACGTTACTGACAGTAAGGAGGTTGAAATAACAAAATAATATTATCAGGTATAGACAAATCCAAACCGAGATGTGC
>NZ_LR213936.1 GCF_900659865.1 Hyella patelloides LEGE 07179 | reverse complement strand
AAGTTTAAAACAGAAAAACATGAGCGAATGAGAACAAATATTCTTCAGTCTTCTCACGTAGTTGTTATCTGTATGGAACGGCAGTTATCCGAGAAAATACCGAGAATTGAAGAGATTGAAGCGGTGGCTTGTAGTGTGCAAAATATGGCCCTAACTGCAAGTGCTTATGGTATTTGTAGCTTTTGGGGTTCTGGTGGTGTTACTTATACTGAAGAATTAAAAGACTTTTTGAATTTAGGTCAAAAAGACCTCTGCTTAGGATATCTTTATTTAGGATATAGCGATCGCCCTGCTACTTCTAGTCGTCGCGATCCTATTCAAGATAAAGTTGAGTGGATTGATTAAAGAAGAGGAGAAAGGATAAAGGAATCAGTAATTGGTAAGTCATGAGTAATATATTATGACCGATAATTGATAGATAATTAAGGTGATAACTGAATTATGTATTTAACAATCGGTGAGACTAAGCTGTTGGTGGGGCAATTTGGAGAGCAAAAAACGGAAAAGCTAGAGCTTAATTTTGAGTATTTATTTGACAGCTATGGTCGTTATCGCCGATTTGCTCAGGTTATTGCTGATACTGAAGGAAAAACGCTCAAAATCAAGATTAAGTCTGAGTTTAAAAATCCTTCAGACTGTGCGAAGCTGTCTCGGTTATTGATCGGGGTGCAAAAGCTGATTACTCAAGATAATCTAAATCTTTTAAGCAGCATACTAGAACTAAAATCTGGAATTACTCCTCAAGACTTTATCAAACAGCAAGCAGACTTAATTAAGCACTTTCTCTAAACAGTATTTGATTGGTGAGGCGAAGTGTCCCTATACTCTACCCGTTAACCACCAACAAAAAGCAACTTATATATATCAGACGTTATAGGAATCAGATCGATAGGACGATAACTTGTTACATTAGTTAACATGGCAAATTCACGTATAAAAAGACTTATAAATTACCTACGTCCTTATTGGCGTATGGTATCTTCTGGGATCTCGGCACTCTTGGTAGTTAATGCTGTCGGAGTTTATATCCCCTTACTAATTAGAGATAGTATTGACCAATTAAAAACTGATTTTAATTTTTCTGAGTTGTCACGCTATGCTCTAATACTATTTGTTCTCTCGTCTTTGATGTGGGGAATTCGGATGTTTTCGCGAGTTTCTATCTTTGGTGCAGGAAGACAAGTAGAATTCGATCTTAAACAACGCATTTTTCAGCATTTATTGACTTTAGAGCCTGGTTATTTTGCGAAGAATACTTCTGGCGATCTAATTAACCGTGCGACTAGCGATGTGGATAATGTACGTCGTTTGGTTGGTTTTTCTGTACTAAGTGTAGCCAATATTGTGTTTGCTTATGGCTTAACTTTACCTGCAATGTTGGGGATTAATGTCAGGTTAACTTTGATTGCGATCGCTGTTTATCCCTTGATGATTATTACAGTACAATTATTTAGCGGGAAATTGCGCGATTGCCAAACCGAAGTACAAGAGAGTCTTTCCGATCTTAGTGAATTAGTACAAGAAGACATGAGTGGGATTTCTCCGATTAAAATCTACGCCCAAGAAAATCAAGAAAGAAAGGCTTTTGGGCAACGCAATCAAAGATTATTAGATGCTAATCTCAAGTTAGCCAGAACCAGAAATTTACTGTTTCCCATCGTAGAGGGAATTTCTTACATTAGTCTGTTGGTTTTATTGTGGTTAGGTACAGCAGCTATTTCTCGCGGTGAGATTACTGTCGGGGATTTTGTGGCGTTAATCTTATTTGTCGAAAGATTAGTTTTTCCCACTGCTTTGCTTGGTTTTACGATTACAGCATACCAAAGAGGAGAAGTCAGTATCGATCGGGTAGAAGCGATTCTCCACGAGGGAGCCAAAATTCAAGACGATCCTCATGCAATTACATTAGAAGACAATGATAATATTACAGGAAAAATTACGGCTCGTGATTTAACATTTAGCTATCCTGACAGTAAAATTCCCGCGTTAAATCATCTTAACTTTACGATTAGATCGGGCGAAACTATTGCCATAGTGGGTAAAATTGGTGCGGGAAAATCTACTTTAGCCAATACTATCCCTCGTTTACTAAATATTGAGCCTGGGCAATTATTTATTGATGGTTACGATGTTACTCAATTATCTCTCAAAGATTTGAGAAAAGCGATCGCCTATGTTCCTCAAGATAGCTTTTTATTCAGTACCACCATTAAAAATAACATCCGTTACGGTGAACCCTTAAGCGAAACTTTTGATGTGGAATATGCTGCTAAACAAGCACAAATTCATCCTGAAATAGCTAATTTCCCAAAGCAATATGAAACTATTGTAGGAGAGCGAGGAATTACTCTTTCTGGCGGACAAAGACAACGGACATCTTTATCTAGAGCTTTATTAATTGATGCGCCAATTTTAATTTTAGATGATGCTCTTTCTAGTGTAGATAACAAAACTGCGACGCAAATTTTAAATAACCTGTCTCCTGAAAAAAATAAACGTACTGTCATTTTTATTTCTCATCAATTATCGGCTGCTGCCACCGCAGATCGCATTTTTGTGATGGATCGAGGGAAAATTGTCCAAAAAGGCACTCATGAAGAATTAATTACTCAACAAGGCTTATATCAGTCTCTATGGCAGCAGCATCAATTAAAAGAAGTTTTGAATTAGTTGTCAATGGTTAGTTGCTACTCATACCAAATCCGAATTACGTATCCAGTTTATAGATGAAATTGTTAAATCCACTCCGAGACGTATCATGATACGTCTCTGGATATTTATTGGGCAGTGTCAATAGACAGAATTGGTATTATAGCAATACGAGCTTACGTTAGGACACTCATTACTCATTACTTATTACTTATTACTTACGAGCAATCAAATTGACTCTGTCCTAACTCAACTTTGTACGGCTATATTACTTGCTAGTTGCTATTTCTATAAATAAAAATACCCCACCCTACAAGGAGAGGTATAAGAATAACTAGGGAAAAAATTGTCGGCAACAACAAAAATTTCAGTATTGATTGATACTAAATTTAAGCTTCACCTTCAATGTAAAAAAACAAAAGACCCATAACTACTGCGGGCATTAACCAACAAACTACAGGAATTAAGATCCAAGGCAAGAAAGAAGCTGCGTAAGCACCTGTCATAATTTGATTCTCCTATTTAAAGCGTGAATTTTACCAAAAAAATGATTACCGTTAAATTAAATGATTGGTTAGAAATTGACCGTTCCTCTTAAGATGCTATCTACCACATCAAAATTTTGTATTAGGAAGTGGGCAGCGAAGGCACCACCCATACCACCAACAAAGAAACCAGCTGCAAATTGACTCCAACCTTCGGAAGATTGTAAAGTATCCTCGCTGTTGGTTGGTTTTCCTTGGAAGGAAACGATTCCATAAGCTGATAGACAGGCTGTAGCAATCAAAACCATAGCTAAACCTGAGATCAAACCACCAAGGCTAGCAAAATCAGAATCTCTTAAAGGTCCTAAAAGAACCCAAGGTCCTATGAGAAAATAGCCATGAGCCATTCCTACTTCTAACCCACGAAGGATAGGAGCAACCCCTTTACGGTAAGCTGGCAAATTACCAATAAAGGTTTTAGTGAAATCAGATGCGGAGATCGGAGTTGCTAAATGTCCCACAAAAGGATCGCCATTATAGGGCTTAATTACCTCAGTAGATTTTTCGGGCATAATTGAATGATTCCTTACTTATTTAAATGCTCAAGCATATAGAAAAACTTAAGGTTATATTGTAAGCAAGAAAGGAGCATATAATCTGTGGATTGCTTCTCAGCGTTAAAAAAGTTCATTTAATTAAATAAAGTAAAGAAGAGGTAGAATACATAAGCCATAAAGTCTACCTTTTGCCAAGAATTAAGACAGAAATACTTAAGGTATTATAACTTTCTTATAAAATTTTGATATCAATTGAGATTTACAGCACTAAAAATGAAACAAGATTTATCCAGAATTGAGCCGTCTCAGTTTCACCTCAAAAATCTACTTATATCAGTATTTGCGATCGCCCTGTTGAGCTTTGGTTTGGTATTTCCTGCCCTAGCAACAGGGGTCTATGACCTACCTAGCCCTAATACAGAGGACATTTGGGTTGTCGATCAAGCAAAAGAAGTTAGTTTAGCTACTCAAGGTAAATTAAGCAATCAGTTTGAAGAATTGGCAACCGAAACTGGTCAAGAAATTAGAATGGTAGCGATTCGCCGTTTAGATTATGGGGAAACCATTAATAGTTTGGCGGATGAACTTTTTACTTCTTGGTATCCTGATGTAGAAGCACAAGCTAATCAAACCCTTTTGGTGATGGACACCTTGACCAATACCACTGCAATTCGTACAGGAGAAGAAGCAGCTAAGCTAGTTGAGCCAGAAATTGCCACCAGTATTATTCAAGACACTGTAGGTTATAATCTGCGTACGGGTAATAAGTATAATCAAGCTTTATTGGATGCTAGCGTTCGCTTAGTAGCAGTGCTTTCTGGAGAAGTGGATCCTGGTCCTCCTATAATTGAAGAAAATATTCAAGTAGAAGGCACTTTTACCAAAGCAGAAGATACTGATGCTGGTTTTGCTTGGACTTGGGTAATTGTCTTGCTTGTTTTAGCAACGGTAGTTCCTATGGTTACTTACTTTTGGTATGTAATGTAAGACTTTATAATTATTAATAATTGAAAGGGGAGAATTAGGAACATCATCAATTTCTATCTTCCTTTTTTTTGTTGATACTAAATTTCTTATAAGCCTTTGCTGAGGCGGAAATCCAGATATAAACAGCAATCGAAAATGGTAACAAGATAAAAATTGCTCCAGAAATTATGGGATGCTCTCTCACGGCGATGCTAGAAGCCATAACTGTTATACCCAAACCACAGTAAATTAGTCCGATTAGAGGAATTCCCAGGACTAATAGTATAAATTTTCGATCGGAATCCATAAGTTTACCTCTAACAAGTTTACTGGTGGAGATGTGGCAGTATTGAAGCATTGTCACCAATATTAGTTTACAAACTTTTAACACTTTAAAGATCGATTAAGTTGTAATCGTCTGATAATTTGGCTCTGTTCAATTTAGTGTGGGTTGAGTTACAACTGAGTTAAACTCAAACTTATTCCAACACTCTTAATTTAAATATATATACATTTCGGATGCTCAAGACTACCGTAATCCGAATCGCTTTCCGCATACCGTGGGAAATTGGTGACTGATGACTGACTTTTAATTAGTTATTAAAGAGTTAGATTTAGATCTATGAAACAAGATAGATAATAATTGTTAATTTGTTTGTATTTCCTTATCTAATTAAGAATTAAGAAAAAAATATATTCGTTTTAAAATAAACTTTCAAATAAGTTACTTGAGATAGTTAATATTAGTAATGAAAAATCAACTAGTATCTAAAATCAAGAATATCTTTGCTTTTGATTTGCGATCGCTTGCCATCTTTCGGATTGGTTTGGCATTGGTAATTATTGCCGATCTGCTGATTCGTTTTGGTGATATTGAGGCTCATTATAGTGATGCGGGAGTTTTAGATCGTACTGTTTTAATTAATCAACTTTTAAATCCTTGGTATTGGTCTGTTCACCTAATCAGTGGTCAGCCTTTTGTCCAGCAAATCTTGTTTTTAATTGCTCTATTAATAGCTGTTTTACTATTAATAGGTTATCGTACTCGCTGGATGACAATGGCTTCTTGGATGCTAATAATTTCGCTACACAATCGCAATCCTGCTTTAATTTTTGCAGGAGATGATGCCCTTAGAGCAATTTTATTTTGGGCGATGTTTTTGCCTTTGGGTGCTTATTATTCTGTTGATAATGCGTTAAATACTTCTAGTAAACCTTTACCTAAATTTGTCGTTTCTGGAGCCACAGTAGGGTTTATTTTCCAGCTATGTTATATCTATATGTTTTCGGCTTGGTTTAAGCATCAAAGCCCTTTATGGTCAGAAGAAAGTAGTGCGGTTTATTATGCTTTAAGTTTCGATCAGTACGCTACAGGTTTTGGACAGTTTTTACTTGGTTTAAAGCCCTTACTTCCTACGATGACTTTTGGTGCATTATGGTTTGAGTGGCTGGGTGCTTTACTATTATTTATTCCGTTTAAAAATAGTTTTTTTCGCGGTATTGCCATAGTCGCTTTTATTTCCCTTCATCTTAGTTTTGGCTTATCTTTTACCATTGGTGTTTTTCCAGTTTTATGTGTTGCTGCTTGGTTAGCGTTTCTTCCTTCTCCTGTTTGGGATTGGCTAGAGAAAAAAACCTACAGTAAAGAAAGAGTAGGATTAAAAATAAACTACGATCGCGATTGTGGTTTTTGTAAAAAAGTAGTTCATTTTCTGCGCACATTTTTAATTTTACCAGGAACACCTTTATTAGTAGCTCAAGAAAATCCTGATGTTTATGCTGATATGGAAAAATATAACTCTTGGGTAGTCGAAGATTGGCAAGGCAAAAGATATTTTAAATGGCAAGGAATTGCTTATGTAGTTAGTTTGTCTCCTATTTTATGGTGGCTAGCTCCCATTTTAAGAATAAAACCTTTCATGGCGATCGGTACTAAATTTTACGAAACCATCGCAACTAATCGCACAATTGCAGGAAAGTTGACTGCGCCTTTTAAATATGATTCTTTTCAAGTACGTCATGGCTGGACTTTTAACATCCTTACCTTATTTATTTTAGGTTTAGTTACCTTCTGGAATTTCGCTAGCTTTGCTGATAGTCATATTTTTCATCATTCTCCAACTGCAACCAGCCAAATGGTTAAGCGTGTTACTAAAAGTAGAACTGCTCAAAGTATCAGTTGGCTAGGAGAGTTAACTAGATTAGATCAATCATGGAGTATTTTCGCACCTAATCCTCCTCGCGATGATGGTTGGCACGTTATTCTAGGAACACTAAAAAATGGCAAAGAGGTTAATCTTTTACAAGAAGATTCCGATATAAGTTGGGATAAACCCACTATTAAGCAGCGCAATCAACTATATCAAAATATGCAATGGCGTACTTACTTTATTAATCTCAATCGCAACATTGGTAAAAAGTTATATCCCCATTATGGTGATTATTTATGTCAGCAGTGGAACAAAAATCATCCCAAAAATCAACAATTAGAAAGTTTAGAAATTTTCTTTATGTCAGAAACCACCGCTCCTCCTGAAGAGCCTCAAGAAGTTATTCAAGAAAGCCATTGGCAACAATCTTGCAGTAAACTATAAAGCATTTTTAGAATCTACAATCAAAAAATTTCAAAGAAGAATGACCAAAAATAAAGGATCTGAAAGCTGACTTTCTTTACTATCCAACCCAATACTTCTCGAATAAGCAATATTAGCCTTAAAAAGTAGAACTGAATATATTGGATACTTTGTGAGTAAAGCCTCTGTCAAATCCTTAAACGAGATGTATAGTAATTTCAAATAAAAACCACAAGTTACTCAGTACTACTTTTCATCCTTCATCCTTTAGGGAAGCGGTATCCGTGATAGGCATCCTTCATCCTTTTACCAATGTTTAACAACGTAAGGAAATTAATTGAAACGACTATATTGCTATCCAACCCACAAAAACTTCTTAAAACTTAGGTGTCATGAATAACATAATCGAAATTAAGAGCAGAATTAGACGCATATTACGCCAAACTTTACGGACTTACCCGCGATGAACTGCGTTACATTCTCGATCCTGCTGATGTTTATGGCGAAGATTTTCCTAGCGAAACTTTTCGAGTATTGAAGAATAAAGAAATTAACCAATATGGGGAATATCGGACACAAAGATTGGTATTGGAGGCTTGGGACAAGATGTTTGGATGATGGCGATCAATTTTAATTTGTTTAAATGAATTTTAGCTTTAAGACGGGAAATTTATTTCCCGATATTAATGGATAAATTGGAATTTATCCCGCTAAATATCCAAATAGCCAGAGAATGAATTCTCTGTCTCAGAGCTTCGAGATTTTCAATCTATTCCAACGCAAATTAGCTATCAGACGGCGATTTCAATCGCTGGTATCCATAAAATCAAAAATTATCATGTCATATTGGCGGTTATATTATCATTTGGTTTGGGCAACAAAACAACGCTTGCCCCTCATAAAACCAGAATTAGAAGCAAAATTACACGGCTACATTATTGGCAAAGCTGATTATCTCGGCTGCATTACCCATGACATTAATGGGACAGAAAATCATATTCATATTGTCGCATCAATTCCACCCAGTTTATCGATTTCCCAATATGTAAAAAAAATAAAAGGTAGCAGTTCTCATCATTGGAATAATACCTTAGCGAGCAATTCAGATAAATTCTATTGGCAACAAGGATATGGCGTATTTTCTATGGGTAGCAAGCAACTAGAAACAGCCGTTAATTATGTCAAAAATCAAAAAATTCACCACAGCCAGGGAACTACAATTCCAGCATTAGAAAATGACGCACCAGATACATCTTAAAATTATCCAACTAGCCATAGAATAAAATCATTGACTGACTATCTTTCCAAAAGACAGTTAGTACAATATAAACTGATGAAATCAAGGTAAATCAATGAATACCAAATTAGTTGACTCATTAGTACAAGTCATTCTCTCTCTTTCCCAAGAAGAACGAACTCTATTAGAAAAAAAGCTCTTTTTTGACCGCGAGGGATGCTCTCGGCTAGAGAGCATATCCAATCGCGGTGTTGACGAATCAGAATCATCAACTAAAGAATTAATGCAACTAGCACAAGCTGGTAATTCCTTTGATTTTTTGCAAGATGAACCAGATATTTATAGCCTCAAAGATGGAGAACCTGTGTAGTGCCACTAGCTAAAGGCGATATTGTTCTCGTCCCCTTCCCTGTCTTGGTCAGCGTTCCCTTGCGTCTTACGCCGACGCGGGGTCTGACCGCTTTACAGACTTAAGTACGACTAAGTTACGTCCTGCTGTAGTGTTATGGGTAGATAGCAGAGGTAATGACGTTACTCTCTGTTTTATCTCATCGCAAAATGTTACTCGTCTCAGTCCAGAAGAGTTTAGCATCAGTACAACCGATCCTGAATTTTCAGGAACAGGTTTAAAAGTTGCTTCTAAAGTTCGAGTATCAAGAATTGTCACTCTTGAAAGACGTTTAATTACCAGACGTATTGGTAAATTAGGAATCAATCAAATTCAGCAATTAAATAAGATTTTAACCACAACATTTCAACTTTAAAATTAAATTTGTTACAAATATTTAAATTATTCTTGTTGGCAAATTTAAGGTTTTACCAATTTGTATTTAACCTTTAATACATCCGTTTATGTTATTTTTAATCATCAATTAATATTGTATTTTTGAGGTAATTACTGATGTTTTTATTCGGCATTAAATAATAAACTAGAAATATAAAACATAAAAAATAATTTAAATTATCGTGACTACTTGGACAATTACTTTTGCCGATACTTTTATTAATGAACTTCTAAATATCCCTAAAAGTATCAGCAAGAAAGTTACTAAAAAAATCAAAATACTCGAACAAGACCCGATCTCTGCTCAAGGAGATGCTAAAAAACTTAAGGGTTATGGTAATAATATTTATCGGGTTCGCCTTGGTGATTATCGCCTGTTTTATAGCTTTGGTAGCGGTTGGGTTAAACTTCTCAGCGTTCGCAAAAGAGACGATCGCACTTACGAATTAGAAATACCAGAATTTACTACTCCCAATCCTGTCCCAGAGATTTCTCGCTCCGATCTTCAGCCTATCCCATCCTCTGTAGAACAAAAAGAGCGAGAAAAAACTATCTTATCCCAGAAGCAAGAATTACCAGAAGATAACAAGAGTAAAAGCACTACTAAATCTGACTTACCTTTTAAATTCACTTCTTCTCTCCTACAACAGTGGCAAATTCCCCAAGAATACCGGCAGAAAATACTCAAGGTAAAACATTCTGATGATATCCTCGATTTACCCATCCCAGATCGGCTAATTAGTCGTATTTTAGATAACTGTTTCCCCAGAGATTTAGCCGAAATAGAGCGATCGCCTGAATACAAACTAACCAAACCAGAGGACTTAGAACGGTTTGTAGAAGGAGAAATTGAAGCATTTTTACTCAAACTAGACCCAGAACAGGAAAAACTAATCGATTTCGGCAATAATAACGGAGCTATCTTAGTTAAGGGTGGTGCTGGTACGGGTAAATCTACTCTGGCTTTGTATCGCGTTAAAAGGCTGCTAGAACTTGGTTATACATCGATCCTGTTTACTACCTACACCAAAGCTTTAGTTAACTATTCCGAACAGCTTTTAGAACAACTGCTAGGTAAAACTCCATCACAGTTGGGAGTTAAAGTAGCTACAGTTGATTCTCTTACCTACCAATACTACAAAGATTTAATTCAACAAGGCGAAAGCGCGATCGCAGCTACCAGCACTTTAATCGGTCAAGGTATGGTGACGCTCGACTGTAGTGAGGTTGAATTCCTTACAGAAGAACAAATTGCACAGCTTTTTTCTTGTATTCCCGATACTTGGGACTTTGTAGAATTAGCAGAAGTTTTTGATATTGATACTTTTAGCACTGCTGTTGCCGAACAATTTAGTAAATTATTAGACCGCCGACATGGAAGAAGTGACCACAAACCCAAACTTTCTCCAGTCAAAAAAACAGAAAATAAGGCTTTAGATATCTTCAAACTTAGAGATGAAGTAATTGGTGATTATCGTAACTATATTGAAAGTTTCTTAGAAATACGCGATCGCCGTGTGGACGAATTTGTCAAACAAGAATTAGATCGGGGACATCTCTGGCGCGATCCTCTCATTCAAATTAATCCCGCTTACAAAAAAGGTGCTGACATCGATGCTTTGATTCACGATGGTACTCTACATTCCGAGTGTAAAAAGTATTTCCCTGACTTTCATTTCTACTATCACCAAGAACAAGCTTTTCGCTGTGCGGTCAAAGATGAACCTTATGTAGTAACTACTGGCACTGGTTCGGGGAAAAGTTTTTCTTATGTAGTGCCGATTATTAACGACCTCGTACAAAATCCTCAACTTAAAGGAATCAGAGCAATTTTAGTCTATCCAATGAATGCTTTGATTAATTCTCAAGAAGAAGCGATCTTTGATCGCTTAGAAGAATTTAAAAAAATATCGGGAAAGGATTCCCAGATTAGAGTTGCTCGATATACGGGACAAGAAAGTCTCTCTCAAAAATCCGATATCCAAAATAATCCGCCTCAAATTCTCCTAACCAACTACGTGATGCTGGAATTGATGCTTTCTCGCGTTCATGAAGAAAAATTTATTAAATCTCCCATTCTTAAATATTTAGTCCTAGACGAGTTGCACACTTACCGAGGTCGCCAGGGTGCTGATGTGGCATTAGTAATTCGTAAACTAAGACAAATTTCTCATAATGCCAAACAAGGTAATAATATTCCTCTACTGTGTATTGGCACATCCGCCACCATGTCCACAGAAGGCGATCGCGTTTCTCGTAAAACTACAGTCGCAGAAGTAGCAAGTAAACTTTTTGGGGTAGAGGTTAAACCCAGCAATATTATTGATGAAACCCTAGAACAAGCAATAAAGAGAGCCAATTCTACAGTAGCAGAACTAACTGAAGCTCTTAAAAATGGCTTACCTACAGAAAAACAGCAGACTCCCGAAGCGTTTTTAAATCATCCCCTGAGTAAATGGATTGAAATGAACTTGGGATTAGATGAAGAAACCTCTCCCCCAACCCCTCTCCTAAAAGGCGAGGGGAGCAATTTAGTCCGTAAAACTCCTATTCCTCTTTCTGTTGGCAGTCAAGAACTAGCAAAATTTACAGGCGTTGATGCCCAAGTCTGCTCGGATACATTAAAACAAATGTTCTTTTGGAGTAGCCGAATAGAAAAAGGATTACCATTCCGACTCCATCAATTTATCTCTCAAGGGGGTAGCGTCTATGCCACTTTAGAATCTCAAGAAAAAAGATATTTAACTTTAGAAGGACAATATAAAACTACAGGCGATCGCTTATTATTTCCCTTAGTATTTTGTCGTGAATGTGGTCAAGACTATAACTTAATCATTCAGAATTAGCAGCAATGGTAGTTCAGCAAATGGGACTATCTCAGAGTGATTATGCTCAACAACAAGCTGAGTTCGGTATAGGGAAAAAACGTAATGAAGAAGTTTTTCAGCAATTAATTGAATATCGTCTTTATGAAGACTTACGGCGAGGATGGCGCATCGTTCAGCCCAATTTAGAACAGTGTGGCTTATTAGAGATTGAATATGACGATCTAGAAAATATTTGTCGCAATCATACTATTTGGCAAAAATACCCTCATCAAGTTTTATTAGGAGCTACTGCTCCAGAAAAATACACTGCTCTCAAAACTTTTTTAGATTATCTCCGCAAACAATTAGCTATTGATGCGGAATTACTCCAACCCGAACATCTAGATAAATTAAAACGCAATGTCGCTCAAGCTCTCAACGATAAATGGAAATTCGACTACGAAGAAAGACTTCATCAGGCTAGATGGGCGACTTTAGAAGCTGGTAACAATAAAGGTAAAAGCAAAGTCAAACTAACCAGTAGAGGAACTATAGGACGTTTTCTTAAAAGCGGTCTGCTTCGCAGGCAGGCGAAGCCTGACCGCGCTTGGTCGAACTTAACTACTCCCCTTACAGAACCAGAATATCAAAACCTAATAAATTCAATTATTAATACCCTGCGAGATGGTGGTTATCTCAAGCAAAACAACAAAGGTGAAATTCAACTGAGAATTGATTCTCTTTCTGTCAAACAGATTTGCAAAAAGTTAGTTGGTATAATCAAGACTGGTTAAAACAGACTCTCAATAATGCTTTCCATGAATTTGACCGAGCTTGCGATCGCTGGCGTAATCTTTATCAAGATGCAGACAATCAGCTAAAAACAGCTAGAGAAAATATCGATCTTCACAGTAAAGGTAAGACAACCACGCAGGAGCGTAGTCAAGCAGAAGCACTTGAAAAAGAAGCCAAACGCCAAAAAGACCTTTTAGTGGGTCAATCTCAAGGTAATAATAAGAGTCAATTTGATTTTTATCCCTACCGCTATTTCGCCTCCGAAGGATTCCTTCCTGGTTTTAATTTTCCTCGTCTTCCCATCAGAGCATACATCAAAGCGGGAGATAAAGGAGAGTTTATTGCTCGTCCCAGAACTATCGCTATTCGAGAACTCGCACCTACCAACATTCTTTACTATGAAGGTAATAAATATCAGGTTAATAAAACTCGCATCCCAGTAAAAGGCATAGTCTACAATAAGATAGCTATCTGTCATCATTGCGGATATTTTCACAAGGGACAAGAATATGAGCGCAATATCTGTATTAACTGCGGACAAAAATTCACTCAGGATGAGAAAGGAAATCCTGCTAAAATCACCCAAGTTTTAGAAATGGATAATGCGATCGCTCGTAAATCTCTTCGTATTACCTGCGACGAAGAAGAAAGGCTTAAATATGGCTACGATTTAATTACACATTTTCAGTATGCAGAAGACAAACAGCAAAAAGCTAAAGCGATCGCAGAAGATGAAACAGAATTACTCAGTCTTAGCTACGGAGAAACAGCAGATATTCTTAGAATCAATCGAGGCTTGACTAGAACTAAGGAGAAAGGTTTCAAACTAGATAAGACTTCGGGAGATTGGGTTAGTAATGATAACTATCAACCTCAAGGAGAAGTAGATACTAATATCAATTTAATGGTTAAAAACACTTCCAACATTCTAATTGTTGAACCCTTGGCTTTTCCCGAACGAGAAACCGAATCTTTTATTGTTACTTTTCAATATGCTTTAGAAAGAGCCATCCAAGCTCAGTACAAACTAGAAAACAATGAATTATCCTCAGAACGGATTGGTAAAAGAAACCATATTTTATTCTGGGAGTCTGCCGAAGGAGGAGCGGGAGTGCTGTCGCAGATTTTAGAAGATAGCGCGTCAATGGCAAAGATCGCTCAAATGGCATTAGATATTTGTCATTTTGCCGAACCCAAAGATAGCTGCACCCAAGCTTGCTACCAGTGTTTACTTTCTTATAGCAATCAATTCGATCATCCTCGTCTCAATCGTCATCTAATTCGCGATTTTCTCATCCAACTAAAAACTAGCGCGATCTCTATCGAATCTGGTTCAAAATCACGAGATGCTCGCTACCAAAAGCTCTTAGCCCAAACCGATCCTAATTCCTCTCTAGAGCGAGAAGTATTGCAAGAAATATATCAACGAGGAATAAAACTACCCGATTCAGTCCAAGAATTAATTTCTGAAGCTAACTGTAAACCAGACTTTCTTTACAAGAAAGACAAAGTAGCTATTTTCTGCGATGGCTCAGTTCATGATTCTGCCGAACAACAACAGCGCGATCGCATTAAGCGTCAGGAGTCAATCGATCTCGGTTACGAGGTTATAGAGCTTAATTACAAAGACAATTGGCAAGACAAATTGAGTTTGTTAGCTTCCTTTCTGGTCTAAGCCTGAGATAAAAACCTCATTCATAGGATTAGGATATTTATCCCAGTTTACTCAAAAGTAAAAGTAGTCTATAAAGATAACGATAAAAGTAAAACTTGATAAACAAAGCCTAAATCGAAATTGCTATTTAAATTACGTAAATCAAGAAAGAATCATATCAATTAAGTATCTTTTGATTTCAATTGACGTTTGCTAGAAATGGGAGCAAGTCAATTACGTAAGAACAAAAATATTAGTTTTTCAAAAGGGTATTGTTAAGATAGGCACATCGATGTTTTAAAACCTGCGATACATTTTCTGGTTTCCATTGCGCCCCTGAAATTTTCA
>NZ_LR213935.1 GCF_900659865.1 Hyella patelloides LEGE 07179 | reverse complement strand
TGAAGAAATTCTAGTTAAACGTTGCAATGTTTTAAATGAAATGACTAAAGAAATTAGAGATTTAACGAATTACTATTGGTTATCTGATATTTAATTTAAACCTGGTTTTCTAAACAGGATTTCGTATTAACTACCATTACCCAATAAATTAAACTGGATGCGCTACTACCAAGTCTTTCATTACTTTTAAGAATTGGTATAAGTTACAACAATTATTATTTTGAAGTGAAAGACCATTTTGTTCTCGATCTTTTGTCTCCACGTAACAATGACTAAACTCGCTAACTCTGTGAATTCTAGTTTCAAACCTTCGTCTCTTGTTACTAATGACACCAATGCCAATTAGATTAACTAAAATTGAATCGATAATAATCTATGGTATTAGTTTAGTAGTTAATGCTACAGCACTACTAATAATTCTCGCTAAACCAGAAGGAGCTTCTAAGGGTAGGTTGTGACCCCCAGATAATACCACTTTCTCGGCATCAGGCATTGCTGATTGTTGTTCTGTTAGGTCTTCATTGCGGTTGAAATTACTACGATCGCCGTAAACTAGGGTAATGGGTGCTTGAATGCGTTTGAGTAAGCCTAAATACCGCGATCGCCCAATACCGTTAAAACCAATACCTGCACGGGTACGTAATAAGGGTTCCCATCGCCATCTAACACCACCTTCACAGGGTTCGGTAATTCTTTCTGCGAGCATCATGGCGATCGATTTGGAGAGGGCGGGAGTTGTTTGGCGCAATCTTTCGGCTGCTGCTTCTACATCAGGGAATACGGGATGTTCTGGAGGGGATGCGAGATAATCTAGGTGAGTTGCTAGTTGTTGAACTGCGTCTTCTTCCCTAGCTTCGGTAGGAAGAATGGTTTCTATTAGTACTAAATTTTTTACTGATTGAGGGCGTACAGAAGCAAAAATAGCTGCCACAACTGAACCAAGGGAATGACCTACCAGGGTAAAGGCTCTACCTGCTAAAACTTCTACAATGGCATCGATATCACCTAGGAAGTCTATTAAATTATAAGAGCCTCCTTTGCCAACGCGATCGCTTTTTCCATGTCCCCTCAGATCGGGAGCGATGACGCGATAACCTCTTTGAGCTAAGCGCAGAGCGACTTCTGACCAAGCTGCACCCTGTTCTAAAATACCGTGAACACACAGTATAACAGGCCCTTCTTTGGGTCCCCAGGTACAGAGACACACTCGTAACCCTCTAATATTGACCAGAATTTCTTCCATCTTGTGTTCGATCTCAGAAATTAATTCGTCTTCTTTGGGTAGTTCGTAATCGAGTAGTATAGCAGTATTTCTTGTTGGATAATCTAAAGGAGTAGGTAAAGTAATATTGCGCCAAGCATTAGCTAGTTGAGGATCGATTTGTTTACGGTTCAAAAAGTTAGGATCGCCGATGGACATTGATGTACTACTCACACCATCCGTCATGCGGTTTCCTTGATAGGGGTTCAAAACTTCAGCACGGAAAGGAATTTCTAGAAACTCACAGACGCGCTGCATTACGGTTTCTGGTTGTGCTACTAACTCTTCATAATGAATTAGTAAAACTCGATTGGTGTGGATAGTTTGGGCAAAATCAAGGACATTTTGGTTACTTTCTGTCCAAATAGATTCTGCTAGCTGATAGGGGTTAGAATTACTCGCTCCTAAGAGCTTATCCATCCGCATTCTGGCAAAGGATTCGATGACAGCGTAAGGATGACGCACCAAATGAATATATTTAGCGTTGCTAAAAGTTGCTTCAACAGCATAGAGATTATCGAGATCGCTTGCATAGGTGGGGGATTTATCAATTAATAAGCGATCGCCTGCTAACTGCTGTAACATCTGATATACTTCGGTGGTTGATGCATTACTCGCTACGAGATCGGCAATTAATTTTTGAGCCTCTGCTGCATCGATACCTTTTAACTCCATTAAGGCTCTCTGTAAACCTTCCCCAAGATAGGATGTATCTAATTCTTGCTGTCTGTCTTGCATGGTAGCAAAGGGTAGCAAGTGTAATTCGGGGGGAGATACCAGATCGGGATGACCAGCTAACATTACCCGTAACAGGGTCGATCCAGATCGTGGACTGGAGAGGATAAAGGCGATGGGGTTATCAATTTGAGATTGATTATGGTCTGTTTGGCGACGGGATGTTTTTGGTAGGGGCGTTACATGGAACGCATCTACAGGGGTTGATTGTGGTCGATCGATAATTACAGGGCAATCGTGGGTGTTGGTAAATTCTGTTGCTAAATAGGCTGCTAAACCATCAATCTTGGGACGTTCATAAAATTCTCTTGGATACAGCATTAACTGTAAGTCTTCTTTGATGAGGTTAATTGCTTCCATCAACATCAGAGAATCCATTCCCATATCTAGCAAACTTTTAGACACAGATAAGTCTTGAGGTGCTATTTGCAGGATACCCGCGATCGCGTTTTTTAAATATCTTACTAAATATTCTTCTCTTGCATCACTAGTTAGAGCCAATAATTCACCATAAATATCTGTTTTATTGGCAGTAGTTTCTACTGTAGTAACTAATTCAGCAAAATAATTACTCTGACGAATATAAGGATAGGACTTACTTAGCTTATCCCAATCTACGGAAATCACTCCTATTTGAGCAGTATCACCCGTTAATAACTCTTCTAAAGCTGATAATCCTTGTTGAGGTTGAATTAAGTCGATTCCTGAGCGATTAAAGCCTTTTTCTTTTGCCATCCCGCCATTGTCCCAAGCACCCCAATTGATGCTTAAAGCAGGTAAATCAAGGCTGTTACGGTACTTTGCGATCGCATCTAGACTGGCATTTGCTACGGCGTAGTTACTTTGTCCTGGTGAACCTACTAATGAAGCAACTGAAGAGAATAAAACAAAGAAGTCTAAATCTAGATTTTGCGTACACAGGTGTAAATTCCACGCACCGTTTACTTTAGGAGCTAGTACTTTCTGGAATTTTGACCAAGTTTGGTTTTGCAGTAAACCGTCTTCTAATACTCCTGCGCTATGAATAATACCTTTTAGTGGGATATTACTAACAACTTTTTCAACATCATCGTAATTAGAGATATCAGCTTGAACTGTTTTTACGGTAACGCCTTGTTGCTCTAATCGATTGATTTCTTGTTGTGCTGTTGGTTTGGGTTGGCTTCTACCGACTAAAACTAAATTTTTCGCACCTTTACTTACTAACCACTGTGCAACTTGCAAGCCTAATGAGCCTAAACCACCTGTGATTAGATAGTAGCTATCAGCATCGATAGTTAATGGTTGTTTTTGGGTTGCTGTTGTTTTACTGAGACGGGGTAAGTAAATTTTGTCTTGGCGCAATGCAAGATAATCTTCTTTTTCTAGATTCCCAATAACTTTGATAATGTTGTGTGCTTCTTGTGCTATGGGTTGCCGATCGAGATCGATAATTCCGCCGTAATATTCAGGATGTTCGCTAGCGATTACTTTACCCAATCCCCAGAAAGCATTACCTAAAATAGAGTTAGCAGTTAGTTTGTCTTGTGTTGTTTGCTGTGCGCCTCTAGTAACTATATGTATGGGAGCAATTACAGATTTTTGATAGAGAGTTTGAATTAAATTAAGAATAGTAGTGTAATTCTTTTCTTGATACTGCTCTATATCCAGTGTTGATAATTCTGAAGCAGCATTACTATTCAAACTACCAAGATAAATAATCCCTTGAATATCTGTTTCTCGGTCAATTATTTTTGTGTAATCTGCTGTCTGTTGATAATTAATTTGTAGATTATTTTTAGTGGTTTTTTGATTACTGGATGAGTGAATTAATAAATAATCTCGATCGCCTTGCAATAACTGTTCGGCAATTTGTTCCCCTAATTTACTATTATCAGCAAATATCAACCATTTACCTGTAGAAAATTTAGGTTTTAAGTTACTAAGATTTTGTTCGCTTAGATGCCATTTAACTTGATAGTAATCTAAGCCATAATCCTGTTTAAAGGTTAGTTTGTTCGCTAAACCATTAACCGTATTTAGCTTTTGATTTTTTTCTAACCAATAACTTTGTCTTTGGAAAGGATAAGTCGGTAACTGTATTTTTTTACTGTTATAAACTAGTTCAAAATTCTTCCAATTAATTTTGATTCCTTGAATATATAAACTTGCTACACTTTTAATAATTTGTGACCAATCTGACTTACGTAAACGTAAACTAGGAAGACAAGACGATCCTCCCCAGCCCCCCTTGACAAGTGGGGATTCCAAAACGTTACGTCCCATTCCTAGCAGTATTGGTTTAGCACCAATTTCTAAAAAGATATTACATTCTTGCTTTTGTAACTCTTTAACTCCTTGAATAAATTGCACGGGTGCGACAACATGATTAACCCAATATTCAGCAGTTGCTATTTCTCTTCCTATTCCTTGACCTGTAACATTAGAAACTAAGGTAATTTGAGGTACATTGTATTTAATAGTTTGAGCAACCTGTTTAAAATCTTCTAAAATTGGCTGCATTAAAGGAGAATGAAAAGCATGGGAAACAGTTAATTGCTTACTACTAATTCCCTGACTTTCAAACTTACTAATTATTTCTACGATCGCTCTATTAACACCAGAAATTACAATATTATTATCGCCATTAACGGCTGCAATGCTAACTTCTTCTTGATAAGCAGCGATCGTTTCTTGAACAGTATTTTCATTAGTAAATACAGCAAACATCGAACCATTTTGCGGTAATGCTTGCATTAATTTTCCTCTTTCAGCGATTAGCTTCAGCCCATCTTCTAAAGTTAAAACTCCTGCAATGGTAGCTGCGACATATTCTCCAACACTATGACCCATTACTACATCGGGCTTAATTCCCCAAGAGAGCCACATTTGCGCTAAAGCGTATTCTAAAGCAAAGATAGCAGCTTGGGTGTATTGGGTTTGGTTTAATAGATTGTTCTTGGTTTTTTCTTCAGGATAAATAACATCAATTAAATTAGTTTTTAGCTGAGGCTGTAAAATTTCTGCACAGTGTTCTAACGCTTCACGAAATACAGGTTGAGTTTCATAGAGTTGTTTCCCCATCCCTTCATATTGTGAACCCTGTCCCGTAAACAACCAAGCTATTTTTGATTTATTACCCCGTTCTACAACGCTACTAACTATTCCAGAAGTTTTATTTCTTAATAAATAGCTATTGATTTTTTCTTGTAACTGTTGGGTGGATTCTGCGGTGATAGCTAAACGATGACTAAAGTGATTTCTTCCTACATTAGCGGTTAAACAAATATCTAATATAGCTATATCAGAATGAGTTTCTAAATAGTTTTGATATTGGATAACTAAATCCTGTAGCGCGGGTTCATTTTTCGCCGACAATGTTAACAGATGCAACGGGCGATTATTTTGTTGTAGGGACGTTTCATGAAAGGTCTCTACATTTGCCACATCACCCACAACAACATGGGCATTTGTCCCACCGAATCCAAAAGAACTAATACCTGCTAATCTGAGTTTATCTCCCTGTTGCCAACCTTTTAACTCAGTAGGAATAGTAAAAGGAGTATTTTTAAAATCGATATGAGGATTGAGACTATTAAAATTGAGATGAGGGGGAATGATTTCCTTTTGCAAACATAAAACAGTTTTGATCAATCCTGCAATACCCGCAGCAGCCTCTAAGTGTCCGATATTCGTTTTAACAGAAGATAAATAACAAGTATCATCCCCATTCAACACAGCTTTGAGAGAATTTACTTCTATAGGATCGCCTAATTTTGTTCCCGTACCGTGGGCTTCAATGTAGCTAATATCTTGAGGAGTTACACCAGCATTTACGATCGCATTTCTAATGACTTCCTGTTGTGCCAAACTGTTAGGAGCGGTTAAACCGTTACTCCGTCCATCTTGGTTAATTGCCGAACCTTTTACTACGGCTAAGACATTATCCCCATCCCGCAGCGCAGCATCCAGGGGTTTTAAAATAATTACGCCACAACCTTCCCCTCTAACGTAGCCATCTGCATCCGCATCAAAGGTTTTACACCGTCCATCTGATGCCATCATCCCAGCCTTAGAGAAGGTATGAGTCAATTCGGGGGATAATATTAAGTTTACCCCACCAGCGATCGCAGTTTGGCATTCTCCATTGCGTAAACTATTGATCGCTAAATGTACCGCTACCAAAGAAGAAGAACAAGCAGTATCGACACTAATTGAAGGACCTCTTAAATCCAGGGTGTAAGATAAACGATTAGCAGCAATACTGTGGGCGTTACCCGTACCTGCATAGGCATCTAATTCTGTACCATAATGATTTTGCAATTGGGTATAATCGCTACTGCTAATCCCAATAAATACCCCTGTTGCAGAGTTTGCCAAACTCTCAGGAGCGATCGCTGCATTCTCTAAAGCTGACCAACTAATCTCTAACAATAGTCTTTGTTGGGGATCCATTCTTTGGGTTTCGCGGGGAGTGATCCCAAAAAACTGCGGATCGAATTTATCCACATCTTGGATAAAACCACCGTAATCTGAACCAGACCAGCGATCGCATTTACTAATCGCGTCTTTCCCTTCACTTAATAGTTTCCAGAATTCTTCAGGATTGTTTGCCCCAGGAAAACGGCAATCCATACCTATAATGGCTATTGGTTGGTTGTTGGTAGCTAGTAGCTCTTGGCTCGTAGCTCTTGGCTCGTAGCTCTTGGTTGATTTTGTTAAATATGCTGCCAGACTGGATATGTTGGGGTAATCGTAAATAACTGTAGGAGATAGCTTGATATCTAAATAATCTTCCAATTCTGCGGATAATCGCACAGCTTGCACAGAATCCAACCCTATGCTAGCAAAAGGTTCTTCTGTATTAATTTCTCTTGTATTTACGTCTAGTCTTTGGGCTATGTTATTAATTAACCAATTTTCTACCGCAGATGTTTGATGGTTTTTCTTGGTGGGGGCGAAATGCCTTTCACTCCTACTGGTTGGTTGGTTAATAGATTCTCCGACAACTTTTAATGTTCCTGCGATAAATCCTGCTTTACAAGCGTGGCGTTGGATTTTTCCGCTAGAGGTTTTAGGGACAGAAGCCGTTTTCAGTAAGACAATGGTGTGGGGATTTAATTCATGATTTTGTAAGATAGCAGTACGAATTGTTTTAGTAACAGTTGCAGTGTCTAACTTTCTAATATGGGTGCGCTTTACCTCATAAGTAATTACTAATTTTTCTTGTCCATCTATATCTATAGCAAAAGCAGCACCACAACCAGCGTGTATGGCTTCATGGGCGCGATCTACTGTAAATTCAATATCTTGAGGGTAATAATTTCTTCCTCGAATGATAATTAAGTCTTTAAGCCTTCCTGTAACGAATAATTCCCCATCTTTAATAAAGCCTAAATCCCCTGTGCGGAGAAACTTCACATCAGGATAATTAGGAAGAATTGCATCAAAAGCATATTCGCTTAATTCTGTTTTGTTCCAATAGCCTTGAGCCACGCTATTACTAGCAGCCCAAACTTCCCCAATATTCCCTTCGGCGCATTGTTCTAAATTATCGGGGTTAACAATAGCTAAGTTTTGTCCAGAAACATTATTTCCACTACTAACGAGAGTAACAGCATCTTCTAAATTATCGGTTACTGCTTTATCTTCTGCTAATTTTGCTCGCTCGAAGTCTTTAAATATAGGTTGTACTTGCTTACTCCCTCCCGTAATTAAAAGGGTAGATTCCGCCATTCCATAACAAGGATAAAAAGCTGATTCACGAAAACCACAGCTAGCAAAATATTCAGTAAACTTTCTAATAGTATCGGCTCTAACAGGTTCAGCACCAGAAAAGGCTACTTGCCAACTACTAAGATCGAGATTGGCTTTTTGTTCTTCGGAAACTTGAGTCGTACACAAATCATAAGCGAAGTTTGGCCCTCCAGAAACCGTACCCCCATAGCGAGAAATCACCTCTAACCAGCGATGGGGACGCTGTAAAAAGCTTACAGGAGGCATCATATACAAAGACGATCCCACGTATATCGGCTGAAGAATTGAGCCAATTAAGCCCATATCGTGATAGGGAGGAAGCCAGGAAACAATACTGTGTTCGGGAACGATTTCAAAACAACGGTTAATTGAAGCAGAATTAGCTAGTAGGTTACGGTGACATACCATCACTCCTTTGGGCTTTCCTGTCGAACCGCTAGTGTATTGTAAAAAGGCTAGTGTTTCTGAATTAATATCTGGACGATACCAGTCAGCAGCCAGATTGGTTTTAGTAGTATCCGTAGCAATAAATTGTAGGGATGTATTGCCTTCTTCTTCAAACTTATGAGCAATTTTCTCGGCTAAGTCAGTGGTAGTAAGAGCAAATTTCGCATCAGCATCACTAACAACAGATAATAATCTTTCTATGGAGCGATTAGCGCGGGGAGGATAAGCAGGTACAGCAACTACTCCAGCATATAAACAACCCAGAAATGCTGTAACAAATTCAATTCCTGGCTGGTATAAAAGTAAGGCTCTTTCACCTGTAGCATGATAACTCTGTAGTACAGTTGCGATCGCTTTTGCTCGTTCCTGTAGCTTTTGATAACTTAAACAACTCGACTCTGTTTCACCATCCTGTAAAAAAGTGACAGCATTTTTTTCAGGATGCTTGGCTACTATACCTTGTATTCGGTCTACAAATGTGTGGTACTTATCCAATAGACTCCTCTGGCTTTGCTATTTGAATTAGTGAGACTCACTTCTATAGCTTATACAAAAGCGAGATGCTTTGTGGGATTTCCTTACAATATAGTAGAGGTTAACAGCGCAAACTGGTTAATTTTACCTTGTTTTTGTCTAAGGAAGAAGGAAGAGCCACTTAATCTAATTTCGCTCAGATTTTTGCCGTAAGAATCAGTAGAAGAGGTTCAGCAGCCAGGGTGTTTGGGTTTTGGAAGATGAGGAGTAACGACAATAGGTTCAGCAGTTAAAACAATTTCACCTTGCTGATTAACCATCCATCCCTGGATAGAATTAACTGAAGGAATGTAATTCTCACTACTAGCAGTATTTTGAGGAGATAGTTCTGCTGAATTTTCAGTTTTTATCATACGCCAATCTTCCCAAGTGTGTTCGGAAACCAAAGAGCTTTTCGCTGCTAAAGGAACACCACCACGACCAGTTTGGATATATTGGTTTTGCCGATTAGCATAACAATAATTAGGAGTTAAATTCGGGGTGACTTTTACGAGTTCTACTTGAGCATCTGACTCTGTTCTATCTAGTTGAGTATCAGAATTTATCAGTGTAACAGTGCCATCTGTACCCAAATTAGAACTAACTGTAATATCACTAAATGGGGTCAGTTCGTCTTGAAGAGCAATGCCAAAAATACCAGCAGCTTCTATACTAATATTGCCTCCTTGACCAAATTCAGCATTAGCAGTGATATCGCTATTATCTTGAGGAGAAGTAATTAAGAATTCTGTACCGATATCAATATTACCTCCATTACCATTACCACCCACAGAAGCAGAAATATCACTTTGATTGCGAAGTTCTAAATTGTAATCTATTTGAAGATTAATATTTCCGCCATCGCTTTGTAGAGTTGCTGCTGAAATCTCACTATTGTTGGTAATGTTTAGTGACTGTGTTTGAATATCAATATTTCCTGCATCTCCTGTGCCTGAAGAACCAACACTAATTGCACTTTCGTTATCGATAACCAGATTACCCGTTTGTATGTTAATGTTTCCAGCCTTTCCTGAACCTACTGTATTGCTTATAATCAGACTACCATTTGCTATGTTGACAGATTCCAAGGCGACTATAGTGATATTTCCACCATCACCTGTTGCAGGAATGATTTCTTCTGTAATCCGATTAAAAGATTCACTAGAACTACTTGTTATTTGTCCAGAATCTTCAATAACTAATCTTTGAGTAGTAATTGTAATATTTCCCGCATTGCCATCTCTTATGGTAGAGCTTATTAAACTGCTGGGTCTAAGAATTCCACCCCTAAAAAGATTATTACCACTAATGGTTAATTGTTCGGCTGCATTAATAGTTAAAGCTCCTCCTGCTATATTTCCCTGAGTAGGAGTTAATATTTGTGAGCCATTATAAATATTAATATTTTTACCTTGTAGTTTAATTGCGCCTGCTGTTTCTTGGCTACTGGCATCTAAAGTTGAAGGAACTAAAGACTCGCTCAAAGTACCATCATTTGCTAGTCTAAAACCTTCTCTATTGGTTAAAGTAATGTCTGAAAAATTTTGTACTGCTTGATAATTGAAATCTACACCAGATTGAGTTGTGTCCAAACCAACTATACTATTTGCACCCACACTAGCTAACTCAATATTGCTTCCTAAAGAAGTCACATTTCCGCCTTCTAAGATTATTTCCCCACCAATTAAAGCCAAAGTTTGATTAGATCGCTGTATTTGAAGTCCCGCAGGATTACCATTAGAATTAAACTCATTACTGGAGAGTGCTTTTTGAGGAGATTGTGCTTTGTTCATAATAGTTCCTGGTTGATTGCCAAACTGCAATCCAATAGGGACATTAACTGTTAGTAAGGGTTTTTCCCTGGCAGGATTAGCGATAAACTGATTACCATCAGCAAAATTAATGCTATTAGCTGTGGTAGCAATAAAAGAACCATTAACGTTGAGGCTGGCTTTTTCCCCAAACACAATTCCATTAGGGTTCATTAAAAATAAATTAGCATTACCAGATACTCCTAAATCACCGAGAATTTGCGAAATATTGTTACCAGTAACTCTGCTAAAAATATTGGTTACACCATCAGGATTAGCAAAGTTAACACTTTCTGCTTCTCTAACATTAAATTCCCTAAAGCTATGAAATAAATTTTCTCCTCTAATAGCTCCGCCATCTATTTGTTGTCGATCTGAAGTGGAAGTTACTTGAGAGCTTTCGTTTCCCAGGGTATTGTCGGGAGTAACTTGGGCTAAAACAAGATTACAAGGAAGATTAAAACATTGAATAAAAATTAAACCAGCAGTAAAACTAATGGAATTAAGATAGTTGTATAGTGACAAATTCATAAATTATGTTGTCAAATGCCGTTAATTAACTGTAAATCAATTAACAGCATTTTAAATTAAATTAGTAGCAAGCTCCAATTATGGTTGTCTCCAGCAACAAAATCCCACACCAGGAAAACAAGGGCAAAAGAGTACGACACTAGAAGCAACAAAGGTATTAGACTCAGAAATAAAATTAACATTGAGGTCAAAGTCTCCTTTTTCCAGCAGCTTTAGTTCTTGACCAATAACGTCACTGGATCTGTATTTCATTTCTGCTTGATTGAACCGATTATTAGCCTCTAAACTTAAGCCTTGGGAATTAGGATTAAAACATTCACTGTTCAAAGTAGAATCAATGGTTTCTGCTTCTCCTACTGTCTGTGCTACTGTACGATCAGAACCTGCGATCGCCATTATAGCTAATCCCAAAATAGCTGCACTTAAAAGCTTTGATGTAGTTCTCATGATTTTTCTCTACTAATTGGCATCAATTTGGCTTGAATTACTGACGCGATGTATTAACGGTCATCGATCGAGATAAAATTATGATTATCTCCAGCAACAAAATCCTGCAACAGGGTGGCAAGGGCAATAGAGTAAGACACCAGAGGTGTTTCTGGTCTTAGGCTTAGGTTTGGTCTTAGGTTTAGGTTTGGTCTTAGACTTAGCAATCCAATTAACATTGAGGTCAAATTCCCCTTTTTCTGGTAATGTTAGTTCTTGACCAATAACGCCACTAGCTCTGTATTGCATTTCTGCTTTATGGAAGCGATTATTAGTTTCTACACTTAAACCTTGGGAATTAGGATTAAAACATTCACTGTTCAAAGTAGAATCAATGGTTTCTGTTTCTCTTACTGTCTGTGCTACTGTACGATCAGAACCTGCGATCGCCATTGTAGCTAATCCCAAAATAGCTACACTGAAAAGCTTTGATGTAGTTCTCATGATTTTTTTCTACTAATTTGCACAAATTTGGGTTGAATTACTGACACAAAGTCTAAAAGATCATTTCAAGATATAATTATGATTATTTCCAGCAACAAAATCCCGCACCAATAAAACAAGGCCAACAAAGTCTAGCACTAGAAACAGCAAAGGTATTAGATTTAGAAGTAAAACTAACAGTTATGTCAAAATCTCCTTTTTTGGGTAAACCTAGCTTATCCCCAATAACTAGACTTAATTCATATTGCATTTCTGCTTTATTGAGCCAATCCTGAACGACTGCATTTAAGTCTTGGGAATTGAGAGTGGAAGATTTATTACTAGCAACAGGAGCAATCGGCTCGGTTTTTACAATTTTATCTTTATACTCAAAGGCAACAACTAAATCCTCATTTTGAGAAAAGCCAAACTTTTCGAGAGTTGGTCTTAAACCAAAGAGGATGTCAGCTTTACACACAATTTCAGTAATTTTGTCCATGTTCTTTAAGTATTTATAGAGACTCCAGTAGTTACTTATTGGGACAAGAGGGATTTTATGCAGTTTGTAATTTTTTGTAGTTTCTCTTTACGTAAATACACATAAAATTACAAATTACTTACAAATGTTTTTGACCAAAAAATGTCTAAGTCCCGCTAATAATAAATTAATTCAAAGTACTGTAAGGTAAGTAATACTTATCACCCTACAATGTTTTTTTGCTGACTAAACTGCTCTATTTAAAGCAACAAAAGCTAGCACCAGGAAAGCAAGGACAATATAATTTGCTACCAGAAGCAGTAAAGGTCTTAGGCTCAGAAATAAAATTTACATTGAGGTCAAAGTCTCTTTTTTCTGGTAAATTTAGTTCTTGACCAATAACGTCACTATATCTATATTGCATTTGCGCTTTATGGAAGCGATTATTAGTTTCTACACTTAAACCTTGGGAAATAGGATTAAAACATTCACTGTTCAAAGTAGAATCAATGGCTTCTGATTCTCTTACTGTCTGTGCTACTGTATGATTAGAACCTGCAATCGCAATTGTGGCTAATCCGAAAATAGCTGCACTTAAAAGTTTTGTTGTAGTTTTCATGATTTTTCTCTAATAATTGGCACAAATTTATAGAGACTCCAGTAATTACTTCTTGGAACAAGAAGGATTTTATACAGTTTGTAATTGTTGGTTACATATATTTACGTAAATTAATATTCAACCCATGTTTTTTTACAAAACTCGGATGATACTGGGAATACTGTCAATGGCATCTAGGTCTTTAATTTCTGCTAATGCTTGACGAAAATCTCCTTCTTTAACGTCATGGGTAACTACTACAATTTCGGCTAAGTCTTCTTGAAAACCAATTTGCACCACAGATTCTAGGCTGACACCATGATTACCAAAACAAGTACCCAAATAACCGATAACTCCTGGTACGTCTTTACAAAGAAAACGAGTATAAAAACGAGTCGTAATTTCAGTTAAAGGTAATAAGTTGGCGTAGTGTTGATGGGAACAACTTAATAGAGGATCGAGATTAGTACGACGATCGCTACTCTTGAGAATACCGACAATGTTAACAATATCTGATACTACCGCACTAGCAGTTGCTCCTTTTCCCGCACCTGGCCCAAAAAACATGACTTGTCCTAAAGGTTCGCCTTCTACCAAGACAGCATTGTAAACATCGTTAATGTTGGATAGGGGATGCTCTTTCGGCACTAAAGTAGGATGAACTCTAATCTGTAAGGGTTGTCCTTTACCGCCTTTTGCGATCGCCAATAATTTAATTACAAAACCTAAATCTTCAGCATAGTTAATATCAGTAGCACTAATTTGTCGAATGCCTTCACAGGAAATCTCTTCTCTTTTAACTCTCTCTCCAAAAGCGATCGAAGCCAAAATACTAATTTTATCCGCAGCATCTCCTCCATCCACATCGGCGGAGGGATCGGCTTCAGCGTAACCTAATTGTTGTGCCTCTGCTAACACATCAGCAAAATCTGAACCTTCTGCTGCCATTTTGGTCAAGATATAGTTAGTAGTACCGTTGATAATGCCAATGACACTTTGAATGCGATTGACCCCTAAAGACTGTTTCAAGGGTTTAATGACAGGAATCCCTCCCGCTACAGCAGCTTCTAAGAGAACGTAAACCCCTGCTTCATTGGCTGCGGAATAGATTTCATCACCATAACGCGCAATTACCGCCTTATTTGCCGTAACAATGTGTTTTCCGTTAGCAATAGCCATTAAAATAAGCGATCGCGCAGGTTCTAACCCCCCCAGTAATTCCACTACAATATCAATCTCAGGATCGGTAACAATAGCTTCTAAATCCGTGGTCATTACATCAGCAGAAAGCTCAACCTCACGGGTTTTATCGAGCGATCGTACTCCTGCTTGTTTGATATTAATTTCTTTTAATAAAGGGTTTCTCCCGAAGTTATCTAATATAATTTCTGCTGTTCCTGTGCCAACTGTACCTAGACCTAATAAGCCAATATTGAAAACCACGATCTTTACTTAGACTGTAATTGCTGCTTTACAATTTTATACGCTTTCATCCCCACCTTTAATATTTTGGATATTTACTAGGTCGGCGGGAATCAAAATGAGGAATGAGCAATTGGTGGTTACTAGTCCTTAATCGGTAAAGCATCTGTCCCTAAAGTAAGTAGGTAAGCAAAATTATTTGTACCCCACCTTCCGCACGTCAAAATGTAATACTTAGGAATTCAGGAACATTAAGCAGTTAATCCTTAAGAAATTCAGCCAAAATAATTGTTTTCGATATGGTTCGGAAATAATATGCTTAGAATGTAAATTATTATCATTAGTTGTAACTTATTGAGAATAATTAACCATAAAAAATTCAGTCTTTGATAGATATTTACAAAACCCAAATTAATTTATATTCTCACCATTAAAAA
>NZ_LR213934.1 GCF_900659865.1 Hyella patelloides LEGE 07179 | reverse complement strand
GAATTCCCTTCAAAGACAAATTTTAAATTTGATGAACATTCCTGAATCGATTTATCTTGTTCCCCAGCTAGTTCCTAATTGACTCCAATCGCTCTAATTATTACTGTGACTTGATTTCATCGTCTTTATTTGCTCGACCATTTTTAAATTGAGCGAACCGTGAGTCAGTAATGTCTAGTCGATCGCCTTCAACCGTACCAAAGACTTTATTAAAGCCAGTGGATTCTGGTATGGTACCTTATTGAGGGTTTACCACAAATTCGCTAACCACTGTGGGAGTTAAATTAATAATAGCGTCTGGATTTGTCAGTAATTCTTCTTCAGAATAAGCATCTACGCCGTAGGTAGTTACTTTTAGCTGTTGTGTTTCGGCATTAATATCAAATTCTGTCCAACCAAAGGTGTGAGTAGATACATAATCACCTTGTAATAGTTCTGCATCAATTGCTCCCTCAGCGATATCCAAGTTATTATTCAAACCCACAGGATCGTAACCAAAAACTGTGCTTTGTTCTTGAAGTAGATTTTTGATAAAGTCATCGCGGTCATTAATTTCACTATCTGAATCGCTAGCTATAGGAAGAGAATCGTAAAATGCTTTTTGTTCTTCGGTAATTAAACCAGCAGACAAAGAGAGATCGGCTACAGTAGAACCAAATAAACCATCGTTAAAAGCAGCAGGGCCAGTTACAATTTCAAAAGCATTAGTGGCGATTTGTTCACCACCAGGAGTAGTTTGGTAAGTGAGGTTATTGACTATTGTGCCGTGAAAGTCACCAGCCATAAACACTACATTATCAATGTCATTTTCATCAATGAATTGGAGTATTTCGTTTCTTTCGGCTGCATAACCCTCAAAACGATCTTCGGCACCCAATAAGCCAAAGTTTTGGATTGGTTCGGGAATAGTAATAAATTTCCAGGTAATACCATTAGCATCAGCTTCTAGTAAATCTGCTTTTAAGTCTGCTACTTGTTGTCTTCCCAAAAGGGTGCGATTGGGGTCGAAAGCTTCACCAAAGAATCTTGTAGTATCATTAGGATCGCTAGGATTTACTGGATCGAGTTGATCGTCGCGGAAAGAACGACTATCCAGCATAATTACCGCAGCATCGCTACCGTAGGTATTGTAACGATATAGCTGACGTTCGTTAGCAGTACGAAAATCTCCTGTTTCACCATAAAAGCGATCTTGCAGAGGATGATACTCTTGATAAGCTTGCAAGGAACTTTCATAAACTGCCGTATCGTTAACAAATTCTACATCGTCAGTAAATAAAGGTTCGTCAGATGAACCAATATCTGGTGCGTCGGGAGAATCCCCTGGTGCAGCACCACCTGCAAAGTTATTCACGATTTCATGATCGTCAATGGTTGCGAGGATGGAAGTAGAGGAGTAAATTTCAGGAACGGTATTTAAACCCACACGAGAGGTTAAGATTTCCCCATGTTTGGTACGGAAATCAGATAGTTCTCGCGCTTGAGAAATCCCAGGAAGGGCAGGAGTTTCTGCATCAGCGAAAATAGTGTCTCCTAGCTTGATAAATAACTCTAAATTTCTTTCATCGGCGTTAGCTAAAGAAGGATAAGGGGGTGCTTGTTGCCAATCTCCCGTTGCACCAAAGCGGAAACCATTATAGGTACCAAGTTCAGCAGAGGTGGTAAATTCTCCTGTTTCGGTGTCTCCCGCACCATCGGTAACGCGATAATAGTAATCTGTTCCTGCTTCTAAGTCACCGATCTCTACTTTTACAGGAAGGGTAGTATCGGTAACTTCTGCATCTACTGTGCCAACAATGTTGTTAAATTCGGCATCGGTAGCATATTCAAAAGTGACATTGCCTAAGACAGTGCTGCGCGTCCACAACACAGTAGAATCTTGAGTGGTATCACCGCTAGCAACGCCATTAATTAGGGTTCTGGTTTCAGGATTGCGAGGATCGAAAGCATTAGGATCGTAGGGAGGTAAGTTGGGGAAGATATCGGCAAAATCAGCTAGAGAAACATATTTAAAATTAGTGTTGAAATTTTGAATTTCCCCATCTTCAGGATCGGGGAAAACTACTTCAGGAGTATTTGAGCCATCTTGTACGACTAATAAGCCCGCAGAATAATCATCCCCCAAAGGTACATTGGTTATATCTGCACCGTCGGATTCTTCCACTCCTTCAATAGCAAAGTTGCCTAAGTAAGAATTACTACCAGCGCGATCGTAAATTGCAAAGGTATTATCTCCCTGAGATGATGCCAGTAAATAACCGTTACCATCTTCACCATAATAGATGGTTAAACCTTCGACATCAGGAACAAGGGGCGGTGTTTCCCCTTCAAACTGATTAACACCACTAGGTAAAACATCGATAACTTCTTGGGCGATAATCTCCGTTGCAGTAGCAGTAGGATGAAAAATATCCCAGAAAAAGAATTCTTCGGGATTACCAGTTAAAGAAAGATCGGTTGTATCAGAAATGGGATCGGTTTGGTTGAAAAAGGCATCAGTTGTATTCGACAAACCAAAATCAGCAGGATTATTTTGAATCTCCGTAGCAATGCTGTAAACATCTGGTTCGATAACCTCAACGTCCAACTCAGAGGCGATCGCATCTAGTTCGGTGTCGAGTAACTGATTAAATTCTTCTGTAACGTCATTGAGAATAGCGGTTGCTTCTGGCTGTTCTAAAAATAAAGGAAGATCGCCTAATGATGGCAAATTGGGTATGACAAAGGTTTGCGCCCCCGCTTCGGCTAATTCTGTAATATGAGTAGTAATATTTCCGACAATTGATTCTGGTGTCGGTAAAGTTTCGCCCCGCAGCAGTGGACTAACAAAATCATTAGTGCCACCATAGACATAGAATAGATCTGTTTCAGTTGGAGTGCGATCGGATAAATAAAGATCGATTTGTTGTCCGATATTGGGGACATCTATTGGTTCTGGTAGCAGAAAACCAAACTCAGAAGTACCCTCTCCCGTTTCCGCCGCGCCAAAAGCGTAGTTATTACCCCCCAAGCGGAAAGATTCATTTTCTGGCAGTTCTAAAGATTCGGCGATCGCATCTACGATTAAATCTCCGTTAGAAAAACGTCCTGAACCATAGGGAGGAGAAGGAGGAATTAAGCCTTCGGTAGCATTAGATACATTACCTGTGTCGGATAGACTATCGCCAAATACTACCAGGTTGCTAAAGGGTACTTGAGATAGCTCCGTATCTTCGGTAACGGTATCTACCAAAATTGGTTCGCGGTTATCATTAGGTTCGGCAGAATATTTCCAGATTCCAAATTCTTCTTGTCCAACATAAAGATCGCCCGTTTCGCGATCTACTACCATCCCTTCTACTTGGAAGTCTTCCGCCTCTTCTCCGACTGGTACGGGAACATCAATGATTCTTACTACTTCTGCGCTAACTTCTAAGCCATCGGCTGCACCTAAACCAGCAGTGATTTCTAATTGAGCTACTTTATTACCATCGGCTTGGGAGACAAAGACATAATTTTTACCATCTACCACGCTAGTATAGGTAGCCAAACCATAAGCGGTTGCTTCTCCATCATCCACACCAAAGATTGATTCGGGAATATCAAAAGCAGTGACATCAGTTAAGATTTCGTTTCCAGGTAGGGGCGAATGGCCATTCGCCCCTACGTTCGGATTAATTGCATATATAGCTAGGGTATCATTAGCGCGATCGCTAGCAATGGCTAAATCAACATTACTGGTTTCTCCTAACATATTGGTGTATTCTACACCGTAAGCAATATCTACATTGTTGTAGCGAATATTTTCGGGGGTGATGCTTTGTAATTCTTCCCCTGCTAAGTCATAAACTCGCAAACCACCATTTTTAAAAGTAGTAATGACAAAACTCTCTTCGGGGTTTTCAGGATGAACATAGATTGCAGGATCGTCGGCATCTGGGGCAATGTTCGGATCGGGGTTATCTGGATCGCCGAATCTAATTTCTGGAGGGGTTTCTGCAACAGGTGTAACTGTAGGGGTAGTTTCTGTATCAATTGCAAAGGCTAAAAATTGTGTCTTTTGGGCATCATTAAAGTTATTGTCACTGGTAACTATGAGAGACTGTCTGCCATCGGGGAGAGTTGCACCAAAAGATACCGCTTCACTATTATCTAGAGTAATTCCTAAGTCACTGAAATCGAGTAAAAGTCTTTTATCTACTGTCTCATCAACATCTGTCAGTTCGCCCTCTTCATTTAACAAACCGTCAACACTACTAATATTTGTCGCACCTTGTAAGTTAATCTCGTAGAGACGAATATTGTTACCCACTCCCGCAGCAAAAGAACGTTCTAAAGCGAGTAAAGTACCAGTGTTATCAATTGCGAGTAATTCTACTAAACCATTATCAGCAAAATCATCTTCTGGTTCGGGAGGTACGGGAATCGCTTCGGTTTCATATAAGAATTCGCCTACTGTTTCCCCAGTCTCTAAATCGTACTGTAAAATTCTGACAGGACTACCTGATTCTAAAGAAGAAACTTCTCCATCTTGGTATAAAGGGTTTTCTGTGGCGGTAAAGAGGTATTTTTGATCGGGAGTAATAGTTAAACTTTCAAATGCTTGATTATTCTGGATACCACTGCTTCGATCTGCTGTAGGTAAAAACTTATCGGGAAGAGCTAATTCATCAAAAATTTGTCCGCCTAAACTGAATTCCCCAATAAAAGGATCGACTAAATTATCAGCATCTCCTTCAGAGGAGATAAATAATGTTCCTCTATTGATTAAAGCTATTCCTTCAGGATCGAGACTAGAAGAAGCAAAAGCCCTACCACCAGAATTAAGTAAGGTTGTGACATCTTGAAATTCTAGATCACCTTCATCCAAGCTACCATCACTTAAGTCAATTCCCACAGTATAAAAGCGAGCATCATTTATGTTACTGCGGTCATCTGATAAGGCATAATAAACCTCATTAGCAGCATCATAAGTTAAACCCGAAATTCCGCCCACTTCTGTATCGGCGAAAGTAGAACCCGTATCAAAGGTTACTTCCCCAAGAAAATCAAGATCGGTAACAGTTTGGCGGTTATTGTCGCTATCTTCTGTAATGACATTTGTATCTACATAAACTAAACGATGGTCAGAACTAGGATATCCTATCGGCAAGAGTTCTGGATCGAAATCCCCAATTAAACGAAATAATTCATCATCAGCAGTAGTCCAAAATACCCCCGCATCAGTAATATCTAAATTCTGGGAAGGTAACACGTAATCTACTCTTAAATTACCTGCTCCTGCATCATTAAAATCCCCAGTATCAAAAGCAGGGTTGCCAATGTGGGTATCATTAATATTACCAGTGCGATCGCTTGCATCTATGCCACCTTTACTACTAGGGGTAACAGAAGTATTGACGAGCGAACCTGCTGAGGTTTCCTCAGCAAAGGAACGCGCGACTACAGAATTATCTAAAAGTTGCAAAATCGCATTATCTGTACTGTCACCATCAAAAGGATCGGCATTTTGATCGCCTGCGATTACAAATCTTGCACCAGTAGCTAAACCACCATAGTTACCTTCGTCATCATATATATAATCACCTTCACCAGGAGTAATATAATCTGCCCAAAGACGGATTTCATCATGATTACGTCTGCCATTACGATCTTCTTCTCCATCGAATACGGGTGGTGTGGGATGACTCGCTAAAATGTGAACTATTTCACCATCAATTTCTACAGGAATATCCCAGTGACTCTTGGAAGATAAACGAAATACCTCTAACTCTTCAGCCGAATAATAATCATTTGGTTCAGCAGTAGTAGCATCGTCTGGTAAAAGCGCACCAGGCATATCTTGCCAAAGAAAATTTTGAAAAGTACGTACATTTTCAGTATCTATGGGATATTTTGACAGTAAAACCATGCCAAATTGCCCAGGATGGAAACCAAAACCATAAGCATCACCTGCGCCATCGGTTGCGCCATCGTTATCTAAATCCAATCCCGAAGGAATACCCGTATTAGAAGGTGCAAGATAGACATAAGGATACTCAACCGCTTCAGTACCATTCTGGGAAACTGCTAAATAATTTTCTTGAAACAGTGCTACCGCTTCTCCTGCCGAATCATAATCAAATTCATTGAGTAACAACACATCGGGGTTATTGCGTTGGATAATTTCCGCTACTGCTTGCGCCTGAGAATTTTCAGGAGTAGATAAGTCTGCAATCAATTCTTCCTCTGCGCTGCGATTCAAGGAAGCATTAAACATTGCAAAACGTACATTATTAGTCATTTTTTTATGGTGTTTAAAATTTAACTTAATTCTTCCATTTCAATTGCCATGAAGAATTTGACAGTATCTCAAAGAATAACGATGCTAGGTTAAGCCAGAACAAGATTCTGATTAAGACAACTTTAGGACTGATCCATGATGAAGACTTTTACCCTATCCTCTTTTCTCGATCGGTAAAAGCAGTTGACAAATGAGCAAGCGATCGCTTATTGCCTTTTTTTCCCAAAAGTGTCCGCACCCATAGGCTGATAGCAGTTGGCATTGATAGATATTGGTAATTGTAATAAATCTTGAGAGAGCCTGAAATAGCTTAAGTTTCTATTGTTTGTTTGCAGCCTCTTCTTCTTGACAATATTCTTCATAAATAGAATCATCAGAAAACATCGCTTCGCAGATTAATAATGGATTCTTAAAGTTAACTTTGCTCACGTCAGTGTTAATAAAATTAGCATTACTCAAATTGTTAGCGGATAATTTAGTATCTACTAAAATTACATTACTTAAATTAGCATCCGTTAACTGAGCATTATTTAAGTTGGCATTAGTTAAATTCGCACCATCAAAATTAGCATTACTTAAATTACTACTGAGACTATAGTCTATCCTAGGAATTGATAGAGTAAGTATTGCTTCAGCAGGGTTCTTAATCATTTCAGTAATCCATATAGCAAGTCCTGCTACATTTAACAGATCGTTAAGAAAACTATATGATACGTTTTGGTCATTTAATCTTAAATATGATAATTCAAACGAGTTACTTATTGAGCTATGTTTACATAAACCTAAATCTACATTAGTTAAGTTTGCTTTTTTGAGACTAGCAGACTGTAAATTAGCGCATCTAAGATCGGCATTACTTAAATTTGCACCTTCTAAATTAGCATTTTTTAAATAAGTAACGTTGAATTTATTAGCTTTAAGTTGAGCCTCACTCAAATCGGAACTCTCTAGATTGGCGTTTTGTAAATTAGCCCCTTTTAAGTCAGCTTCTACTAAGCTGGCTTCGATCAAAGAAGCAAACATCATAATAGTATTTTCTAAATTTGCACTATTTAAATTAGTTTTATTTAGATTAGCTCCGATTAAATAAGCTTTCTCTAAGTTAACTTCTTCTAGGTTGGCTCCTTGTAAGTTTGCTCCTTGTAAATTGGCATTTTCTAGATTCATTCCCGTTAGATCGGCACTTCTTAGGTCACAATGGAGACATTCATTAGTATCTTCAAGTTTGGCTATGTTTTTGGAGACATCTACTTGATTCTTGCTGCTAATAGGTTTTGGTTTTAAATGTTTCTCAAATGCAGCCAGATCGGGAAGATAATATCGCCAAGATTCCATCCGTTCTAATACTTGATGAAGATTTTTAGCAGATACAGTTATAAATTTGACAGTTGAATGTTCCGAAGAATTAAGATCGGATATAAATCCGATTTTAAGGTCAGTAAATGAGCCGACTGCAAAGTGATTAACTGTTTGATCTGTACTTACTGTTCCATTATCATTACTATTGGCATTGGTTACTGTTACATCTGCTAACCACCATTGAGTATTAAAAGTAAAAATATCATTAAGAGGAATTTTAATAACTTCGGTTTTTAAAATATTAGGTAAAGCTTCATATACTGTTCCATTTTCAACATAAATTATCAACTCATTATCTTCTACAAAAAGTTTGCATTTTCTTTCTTGGTTATTCCATTCTATAGCTAAAGAACATACGGTTTTGTGTTTTTCCCATTTCTCTAAAGAGATATAAGATTCTTTGTCTTCACAAATAGAGTTTTTAGGAAATTGGACACACAGCCGATCTATTTCTGACATCTGAGAAATATCTGTCTCAGCCGATGCAGAATTAAGCAAACCAAAAGTAAATAATGATAAGATTGCTGTTATCAATTTAATTTTCATAATATTTATTATCTATTTATTCTATTTAATAATCGTCTCAAAAATGCCTACACGAGATTTATTTGTTAGCTTGTTGTTCTTGTTGTTGAATCTGTGATATTATCCTTCGAGTCAATTGGTAACTAAAGTCATTTTGTTGTGTCCGAAAAAGCCGATTAGCTTCCTCAAAGCTTTCCATAGCTTGTTGTTTATTACCTGACAAGAGATGAATAAGACCTTGACCGAGAGCCATATTTCCTTCCTGAGTATTTAGTTGCATCAAATAATTAAAATCCATAGCAATTCGACCATACTTGTAAGGTGAGATATTAATATAATTTGCTATTTGTTCGTTGCTATTTTCTGGCATAAAGAGTTGAAAAGCACGCATAAAATCTGCAATAGCTCTATTTTTTTCGCCCAACTGCTGGTAGGCAAATCCCCTTGCCAGGAAAGCTTTAGGAACTTGGCGATCTATATAAAGAACGTGATTAAAATTAGCTAAAGCCTGCTGATAATTGCCTAATTGATAATAAGTTAAACCGCGATTAATATAACCTTCCAAGTATCTCGGATCGAATTGAATTGCTCGATTAAAATCGTTTAGTGCCAAGTCGTATTTTTCCAATATTCGATAGACGTTACCTCGTCTGGCAAGGACTAAAGGATTATTGTCTGTAGCGATCGCTCTACTATAATAATCAATAGCATCATTATAGCGAGCCAAGTTTTCTAAGGCTTCTCCTTTTAGGGCATAAAGAGCCTTATTTTCTGGCTTTAAAGCAATTGCATTCTCTAAAGAAGTTAACGCTGCGGAATATTTTTTTTGACTTAACAAACTTAAAGATTGACGATACCAAGCAGGATAAAAATCAGCTTTTAAATCGATTGCTTGTTGAAAAGCTGCTGCGGATTCAGGCTCTTTGCCGAGATCGGACAAAGCCAAACCTTTTCCATAATAAGCTTGGTGAAAATTAGTGTTTTGAGCAATTGCTCGCTCGAAGGCTGTAACCGCTTCTGAATAACGAGAAGATCGCCAGAGTTGATTGCCATAATTAACCCATTCAGTTTCGCTACTATTGTTATTAGGAGATTTTAATAAGCCAGCAGAAAGAGAATTCAAATCTTCTTGGCTTAGTTCGGGTCTGGCAAAGGGGACTACATCGGCTCTTTCTTTAATCGTTTGTATTTCTAAATTACGAAACCTAACCAAAGTTTTTAGCTGGTCAGAATCCAAGAAAGTCGCTATGGGAATGCCCAAACTAAAGCCTAATTGCAGTTTATTTATCAAACGATATCTTTCCCCTTCTGCCGAAGTATGAATCCCAATCACTCGACCGTTAGTATCCATTACTGCACCACCACTCATTCCTCGTTCGGAAAGATTTGTATAAACTAATTCATAACCATTTTTTTCAGTCAGAGAAAGATCGTCTTTAACGACAAATATCCCAGTTTCTCTGCCGACTACTTTGCCCGCAGTTAATTGTGGTTGTGGTTTTGCCGAAGATTTTGCCCAACCATAAACAAAAACCCAAAATTCTTGATTTAAACCAATTTCGTAATCAGAAAAAGCAGCTATCTCATATTCTCGATCGCTGTTGAAAGTTACAATAGCAAGGTCGGAATTACTTAGCTTTGTAATATCTTCTGGCTTAACATCATAAGTTTTTTCATCCGAAGTAATGATTTGATAGGGCTGTTCTTTATCGACTACGTGCTTGGCTGTTACGACATAATATTCTTCACCATCTTTGGCAAAAATCACTCCCGAACCATTATCGCCATTACTATCTATTCTGACGGTAATTTTCTGGGCAATTTTCTCAATTTTTCGGGGAATACCCTGAATTTTTCGGGGTTTTTCTGCTTCAGAAACATCTTCTGGCGATTGAGGAGATTCTACATTGTGAGAAACTTCATTTGTAACTGATGGTTGTTGAGCATTTACTTCTGATAAATCAGAGTCTGATGAAAGAGTCGCAGCCACTGAAGGTAAAACTTCCGCCAAGTTTTCTATTGGTAAGCCCCAACTCAAACCGATCATCTGCTGTCGCTGCTCTTCACTAGGAAAACTACCATCTTGAAATTGATAATTAGGAATAATTGGATTAGCACTTCTGCCATTGATTCCAATTACTTCTCCAACAGAATTCAAGATCGGACCTCCACTCATTCCAGGTTGAATCTGGCTCGTGTATCCCAATTGATACCCATGTTGCAAAGGTGATTTCGGTTTGAGAGAAAATTGACCCGCAGTTAATATTATTTTGTCTGTATTAAAAGGAAAACCTACCGCAAAAACTTTATTGCCTTGTTCGTCAAATGAGCCACTGAGAGAAGCGGTTTCATAACTGCGATCGCTGTTAAACTGTAAAACAGCAAGATCGTTTTTGTTCCCCAGTGTAATTAATTTCGCTTCGTAAGAATTACCTTCTGATGTTTGAATTTGATAGGATTTGCCTCGATTGATAATATGACGATTGGTTATTACTGTGTAAATCCGCCCCTTTCTCTCAATCAAAACTCCACTACCTGTGGTTTTTCCTACTTTTACCTTAACAGTAATAGATTTCGCTTTTTCCAAAATCTTCTCGGTAGATAGAGAAGTGAGAATTTGCCGTGCTGCTAATTTTGGAGTACCAACAGTAAGATAAACTGCCGAGACTGGCAGCCAGCAAGTTAGAAATAAAATGAGAGAAAAGTAACGAGAATTCATGATCATTCAGTTGCTAGTGAAGTTTTCCCAGAAAGTTAAATACTTCTTCCAATGGCAATTTTGTCAAATAAAATTTCCTAGCAGAGTAAAAATTTTAGGTTGTCACACTATCTTTAATTTTTTCCTTACGGTTGACTTAAAAAATTTTCTACATTTACTTCTATATAAATTCTGTTGTTATCGACTTTAACTAAATCATCGGAACTCTGTTCCAAAGGAGCATCGGCATAGCCTAATAAAATATCGCTTAGTTGTTGCAAAGTCTGTTCAGTATTATCTTGATGGCGCAATGTTATTATTAGAGTATCGCAGTCCTCACCAAGAAAACGCGCAGTACAAATAACGGGTTGTTCGTTCATTGTGCCGTATGTTAGATACTTAAGGCTGCCATTATCGTAAGCTTCTTGAAATCGTGGCGACACTTCTTCGCACCGAGTCTGAGGATTAAATCCACTCTCACTAAAATCCTCATTTTGCCAAATAACTATTGGCTTTTTGTGCTGCGGATTCCAAGCCAAAGTAGCAGGAACATATTTTTTATTTATTGAATCGTAACTTTGACTACAAACAAATCTAATATTTCCCTGCGCTATGGGAAAAGATTTGGCTTGCTTTGTTGGCAAAATGTTACTTAATTCAGTCAAGAAAAGCGCAGCAAGGGAAAAAATTAATAATTGAAACTTCATGATTAACCAGAATCTAAAACTTATTTAGCTCCTCATATAATCTGTTTCTCTCAATATAAAACAAGACTTTGCTAAAAATATAAATTTTTGTAAAGCTTAAGAATTGCTAAGATTTTGTCATCGGAATAAGTAACAAAAACTCAACTTCATTTAACTATAATCTTAATACTATAATTTCCCGTTTCTCCAGCAGCAGAAACCCTTGCCATCACCAGATAATTGCCATTGCTGGTTAAATCGAAGGCAATTTTGGCATTCCAATTTTGAGGAGAAATATCACCGTTAACTGCTAATTTATTGCCATCAGGAGCAAGCAAAACTAAATAAGGATCGAAATCCTCACTATTCATCTCAATAGTTACTTGTTGACCAGCTTTACTCGAAAAATTATATTCTTTACAAGCAAAATCTTGCCCCAATATTAGAGCCTGACAAGTATTTTTACCATCTAAAGTGTCTTGAACAATTTTTCCATTTATAGGTATAGATGGTGCATATTTTAAGCCAATTTTTTTGACTAATATAATCGAAATAACACTAACAGCAGAAATGCTAAGCGCAATCAGCAATAATAATCGTAATTTTTGCCAAAATCTAGATTGATTAGTTAACGGAATAGTTGAGTCAATCTGTTTGGGATTGTGATACTCGATAACTTCTGGAGTAAAGGAAGAAGGGACTATAGTTATGATGGTAGCGAAACAACTGTGTATCCATTTAAAAGCATCAGTTACTAATTGATTAAGCTTTGGAGATTTACTTGTTTTCGTATCTGAAGTAATTAAATGTGTTTCTAGTGGTTTAATTTCAGTTACGATTAGTGCTTTGAGAGCTTCTACAGCATCAGGAAATCTCTGCTTGTATTGAAAATTTACCATCCGCTCCAAAACATATTTTAATTGTGGACTAACTTCAATATTGAGGTCGTTCCACATTTGTTTTAATTGTTCTGAATCTTGGGGTATTTCTCTAGATGGTGGCAAGCCTGTAAGAGCCTGAATCCCTAAGATTCCTACAGCATAGACATCGCTATATTTTCCAGGTCTTCCTATGGCTTGTTCTGGTGGCATATAAAAATGTGTGCCAACGCCAACTGATAATGATACGGCTTTTGTTTCTTGCCGATCTACGTTTAAAATCTCCTTAACCAAACCAAAGTCAATTAAAACTAATTTGCCATCTCTTTGACGGCGCATGATATTAGCTGGTTTGAGATCGCGATGAATTGTATTTTCTTGATGTACTACAGATAAGATTTCTAGCAGTTCTTGGAGAAATCTAATTGTTTCGACTTCGCTCCATCTTTTCCCTGGCTGAAATTCTTGAGTTAAATCTTGACCTTCAACTAATTCCTGTACCAGAAAAAACTCTCCCTCTTCTTCAAAATAAGAAAAAAGACGGGGTATGCGATCATGTTCTCCCAAGTGCGATAAAACCTTAGCTTCAGTTTTAAATAGTCTTTTAGCTATTGCTAAACTTTCAGGGTCGCTATTTTTAGGACAGAGGTGTTTGACTACTCGACGGGGTGAGCCTGGGAATGCAGTATCAATCGCAATATATGTCTTACCGAAAGCACCACTGCCAATTTCTTCGATGATTTTATATTGTTTAAATAAAACTTTATCGATCAGCATTAATTTACCCAAAACTAGGAAATTTTTCTTGAATGGGAAATAACTTATTGTTTACCCAGCTAATGCGCGAGAATTGACGGGAGGAAATGCCGACGGTCAGTCGGCATATTCCACTCCCGTGTTGACATAACTATCCAAGAAAAACTGATTTACTGCCCAATAATTACTTAATGGCGTGATTCACGATATAAAACTGGCGCAAAAAACAAACCAATCCCCAAACCAGTAACGTAACCAAAGCTAGTGACAATCCAATTATTGTATGACCATAACTGAAATATTTGCGCTAACATTTCTCCAAGATAAGCACAGATTAAAACACTAGCAATTGTTGCTCCTGTAAAGCGATACTGGGATAACCAATACCAACCCTGACCTCGATTTTGCGCATATAACAGCCTAGTAGTAAGTAACGCTAACAATAATCCATAGCAACGCATACATACTGCCATTAAATTAGGAGATGCTATCATTAAACTCATTTCTGGTTGAGGACAAACAACTCCTCCCATGAAATAGATGATGCTAGCAATAAAGTTTAACGGAAAAAGACCCGATTTAGCCAAAAAAGGAGCAGCGATCGGTCCACTGAGTAAAGCCGTTAAAATAATATCAGCAAGCAATCCTTGCCAGTTAACAGGCTTTTTATTTGATGTAGAATTTTGAGTAAGCAATTTAAGCATTAAGTATAAAATACGCAACAATACTTAGTATTTTCTCTCTTTGAGCATCTATTCTCAAGCTCTTCATGAGAGACTAATTAACCCCAGCTATTTGCTAATTGCATCGTTCATACTTCTTCTAAGTGTTCCGCTACAGAGCGATATAAATCTAGCACGTGATGATCTAGCAACCTATAATAAACCCTTCTACCTTGCTTTTGGTAACCTACCAATCTTAGCGATCGCAAAGTTCGTAACTGATGAGATACAGCCGATTCACTCATGTCTAACATATTAGCTAAATCGCAAACACATAGCTCTTGCTGTGCCAATAAAGACAAAATTCGTAATCGGTTACTATCCCCCAATAAACGGAAAAATTCAGCCATACGTTGCGCTTTGTTAATATCTAAGGCTTTTTCCCGCAAATCATCAACTTTTTCCTCACCTACGGCATGATTAGACTGACAAAGGGGAATTTGTTGCACTTCTATGGCTGACATTAAACTATCTAGAAAATAAATACTGATACTAGCCTATCGGATTTTAGGAACAACCACATTCTTTCTGTTGACAGTCTTGGTCGTTAGGATGACCATTAGCACAGGCTTCGCAACAATAGTATTTACCGTCTTTTGCGATCGCATCTTCTAAAGAAACGACACAAAGACACTTTTCACAAGCGCATTTCATAGATGTCACAGTAGCCATAAGATTTTAACCTCAGTACATTTATTGATATACATATTATATATGAACATTTATTCAGGCATTGTTAAAAATAATTTTGTTTTAAGGCTTGCAATTAGTAGCAAAGATTTGTTATATTTGTTGAGCGCAATTAATAAAGCGTTCGCCAGGATAGCTCAGGTGGTAGAGCAGAGGACTGAAAATCCTCGTGTCGGCAGTTCAAGTCTGCCTCCCGGCATTTCCATTGTTAGGGGTCGACCAAAGAATCACTTCTCTAGCCTCCCATGCAAAACGTAGCGTGCCACTTTCACGGCACTACGCTCCTCCTGGCTTTTCGGTACTCTGTTTTCCTTTTGTAAACCACAGTAG
>NZ_LR213933.1 GCF_900659865.1 Hyella patelloides LEGE 07179 | reverse complement strand
GATATCGACGCTTGACAATTGATTACGAGGTCTTACCTGAAACTGCTGAAGCATTCATCCATGTAGCAATGATTAGGATTATGGTTAGACGGTTGGCGTAGCTTTTTAGACTTTTCGTACATCCTCTGAGATATACCGCCACCATTGGCTAGATAGATACCGAATATCAGAAGGGCGATCACGAAGTGGCAGGCTTCGCCTGATCGCTCCTCCTAAAACCCATAATTCACCAGCCCCACCAGTTTTAAGCCTCCGCCGAGGATTACTAACGCTGATAGCCCAGGCTGGATCGGGATAAAATAGCTGTACTCCTTGCTTGGTAAAGGTATCTGAGAAACAGGCTAAGAGATGACCGAGAGGAAGTGCGATCGCTAATTTTAGATTTATATCCCCTAGTAAAAAGCAAACCAAAAAACTAACCACAGTAATAGCAGCAGTAGCTAGTAATGAATGTGTAATTGTCCTGTGGGGATAACGATCCTCAATCCAAGAACTAATGGGAAAGAAGATTTTACCAACGGTGCTAGTAGTTGTATCTATGTCGGGAAGCTGAGAGCCAATTATTGATAGTCCCAGGAGGAGAGGATCGGCTGTGCCGAGTATTAAAGATGTTCCAGCAGAGGCGATCGCGCAATGAGTTATAGATAGCATAGTCAGTCATTGGTCATCGGAGGTCAATCACCAGTCTTAAATCATTGTTGTAAACTGTCAGTAATTTGGCTCACTAATTATAGATAAAAGGTTAATCGATCGCTATTTTTATTCAGTTCTTAACTCTAAAAACGGCGATAAAGATAACTCAATAAAACTATGCAAATAGCTGTCCACTGCCATTTAAAATTGGTAATAAGATAAATAAATTGAGACGTAAGCCAAGAAACAGACTCAAGCCAAGAGAGAAAACCAAAGTCTGTCCAAGGTATAATTGTCAAATAAACAAGAATAAAAACTAAAAATATGAATAGATAGGGTGCTGCTTTATTTAAAAAAGACATTATTGAATGTTCCCCAACTATAAGCTCATTTGGGGGTGATGAATTTTCATCAGAAAGCAAGAATTTAGCAATTGAATCGTAATTTCGATCGTTTAGTGCAGCACCGTGTCCTCCCTTTAAATATTTATATTCCTTGATTGTCATACCTCCTCTATTTTCACTTGTAAATCCTGCATATCCAGCCATTCCAAGTCTCTTGATGCCCCAAAAATTTAGAGCTTCGCATAAAAAACCAACAGGCAAATCCCATCTTGCACAATCATTTCTTATTAAATTTAACCGCGTTGTGAAATTTTCCCATGGATATATTTGTGGAAGGACAGAACCGCATAAATAAGCTCGTTCAAACTTAATTTTTTGAGAAAGTTCTAAGGCTTTTGCAAAAATATAAGTGCCATTACTATGACCGATAAAATGAATTTTAGTTGACTCTGAAGATAATGCTTTAGCTTGAATATAAGCACCAAATAAAGCTTCTGCTTTTTCACGACTTTTATTGTCATCAAGAAAATCTTTAATAGGAAACCGTGTGTAGTTTACTAAAAAGGTTTTAACTATAAGTTCATTATTGCTTTCTGCATAGTTTTCGATCCTTTTCTCCAGTTTTTCTAGCCAGCTTCCACGATCCCGAATCCCATGCATAATAATGATTATATCTGTTGGTTTGGTAGTATTTCGTAGTTCTCTCTGACTACGGGAGGTTCTAGTTGCATACTCATCAGACAGGAAATGTTTGAAGTTTTGATAATTATTGTCTTCAACGCCATTGACAGCAATTATGTTTGTATGTGTTCCGCTCTCTATTATTTCTTGACTAGAATCTTGATAAACGAAAATATCGATACTATCATCAGGAGATACATATCTATCTTTAGTTCCTAATACTTGTACAGTTTTGGGCAATAAATTTCTTCTTTCGCTTTGTGCTATCTCGATCCATTCGAGACGGACATCAAGAATGAATGGTTGATCGACAAGGTGTTCTAGAATTAATTTTCCTCGATTAAATAAACGTCCAAGTTCTACTAATATTTTTTGCTGAAAATAATATGTGCGAAAGCCTCTGTTTGTTGCAGCCAATAATAGAACGCATTTTACTTTGCTTACCCAAGAGCGTTCTTCTTGCCCAGTAGAAATACCTTTTAGCAGAGCAGCACGTAAAAGAAAACCGCCAATGCTGTGACCTATTAAGTAAATTTTTTCATAGCCAGTTCCATTAGAGTGTCTAGAATCAAAACAACGGATTTTGCTCTCTAGTGCTTCTGCAATTTGTCTTGGATTTTCATTCGACCAAAAGGAAGAATCATAACGAAATATAAAAATATCATAATCATCAAAATCGCGATCGTCAGCGAAAGTCTTACAAAAACTTTCCCATTGTTTTTGATAATCATTAGTTCCTTGAAGATTCCAACCGTGTACAAAAACCAAAAGATTAGATTTGTTAATGATGCTAGTTGAGGCTATAAAAAGATCGCCTTTTGAAAAAGCAGTAGCAAAGCTGTTATATGGCATTTTTAATTACCTCTATTAATTTAATTGTGAAAATATTTTTTGAATTACAAATAGTTTTATTCAATGTCTATGTAGCATTTTTGTAAACACATTGAAGCATCAATCGGAATGTAACTTATCAACTTCATTTGCATAAATACCTTGAATCACTGCCCCAATCTCTTCCTCGCACCCCGAACGCTACCCAACTGTTTCAAAGTCATACCAGCAACTAAAGTCACACCACCAAAAATATAAAGTGATTTATTTCCCGTTCCCATACCGATAAATCTAATAATGCCAAAAGACATTAATAGCGCAATTAAAATGGGCATAATGACTACATATTGAGTGTGTTCTGGCTTGTCCTGCTTCAGCCCCAGTTTTTCATTCTTGATGATTTTCCGAGCTAACATGGGATTTCGACCCGCTAATGGTTGCAGTTCTGCCAGACGGGATTTATCAATTTGTAGTCCCTGTCTTTGAGCTTCAGCTTCCATTACTTCACGAATAGCGCGATCGCTTGGTAAATCAAGTTCAATCTCTAGCATCTCTAAAAAGATATCTTTCCCAGGATTGGCTACAGCGAAACACACCACAGATACACCAGCAGACATCATGTCTTCTAACCAATAACGGATCGAAGTAGTTAATCTTTTGGCTTCTGGCAGTATTAAAACTGTATTCTCTCCTGAGTTGACTAATATCTCTTCTTTAAGAGCATCAACAGTAAGAGCCTTATCATTGTCATCATGAGTCGGACAATTTAGCTGATAAGCGATCGCTTGAAAGAAAGTTTTAATCGAACCCTTGTAGATAGCAAGAGCCGATAATTTATCCCCTAGTAATTCCTCATGCAAAGCCTGAGCAAAATCAAATTTACCCGTACCTGCTTCACCGAGAACAATAACAGAATTTCCAGCAGCGATCGCATTACATACCTTATTGAAGGTATCGTCATTTTGGTAATTTACCCTTGTGCTTGTGCCTTTTGGCTGCGGTGTTGGGCTAGAAGCTGAGTTGCGATGTCTGCTGGTGTGAACTTTGGGTTAGCCACCTCACGAGCGATGTTTACCTTTTCTTTTAAGTCAGGGGACAAGTCATCAAAACTCATCTGAGAAGCTAGCTGAATTTTAATCAGGTCATTCATTGCCATGCCACGAGCAGCTAATTCTTCCGCTTCCCGAACTAAATCCGAATCAATTTTAGATGTAGGTTCTTCCTGTTCGACATAAATATCTTCTTGAGTTTCACTACTATTTGAAACTATTTCGTTACTGTTATCAACTTTCACAATCGAACTATTATCAAAACCGTTACGTCTTCCTGTCTCGCTAACGTGATTTCTTAAAGCTCTAATTTGATTTGCTTGCTCTTCTGTGAGATAAACCTTACCATCAGAATCCTTCTCTGGCTTAATGTCTAAATAGTTTACATCTTTATAGTAGGCATCTTTTTTAATACTTAATTCCTCCATCAACTCGTCGGGACGGATGCAATTATCAGGTGCAGAATTCTGTGTCATGGTAGCGAAGTTTGAATAAAAATTTTTTTTCCTATATACATAATATGGAAACTTCAAATAAATTTTTACGATCCAGATCACAAGAATCACTACCGAACCCCAGAAACGCCCCAGAAACGCAATCTTTAATTCTGTAACTCTATAAACTACAAGTAATTACATTAGCTAGATTGAGAGAGGTAGAAACTAGATTTTTTGGGAAGTCGTAGAAATTGCCATGAGTAGAACCGACACCAAGTAAAGATTAGAGTCGTTTGATTGTAGAGATAGTTTATGGAATTTTTGGAAGCACTTTTGTTTTTCCCGCGATAGTCAAGATTCTAATTTGTTATATATGTTTAGACAATTAACTGTTTAACCTTTTAACCTTTAAAGGTATTAGATGTTTATCTGTTTAAGGGTAATTAGTATTAACTGTTTAACCTTTTAAGGTATTAGATGATTAGCCTAAATTAGTATTAAGGATGTAGTCATTTATGAAATATTGGGGTTAAATAAGAAACGTAGTAAGGGAATAAGGTATTAACGTAACAAGGTATTAGACCTTAATAGGATATTATGTTGAAGGTTGCAGTTTTCAACTTCAAGGGTGGCACGGGCAAAAGTACCACTACTCTTAATCTGGGTGCTTGTCTGACTACTTCTAAGAGGAAGGTTTTAGTTATCGATTTGGACGGGCAGAGAACGCTTAGTTTTGGTTTGGGTCTGGATGGAGACGCACCCACAGCTTTAAATTGGTTGAGTAATGAAGAAATAAAACCACTAGCTACCAACACGAAAAATCTCTGGTTGATACCTGGTGATTTGATTTGGGAATGTTTCAGCTAGATGCGGATTCGGATTTATTTACTCCCGCACTGAATAAACTTAAAGACTTCGATGTTTGTTTGATGGACTGTTCTCCTGGTTTGGGTATCGCCTCGGTACAGGCAATTTTGAGTAGCGATCGCGTATTGATGCCCGTTATCTGTGAGCCAGCAGTCTTAAAAGGACTATCCGAAGCAATACAGTTAATCCGTGAAGAACGCAGTGACGTACCGATTGATGTAGTTAGAGTTAGATATCGCTCCAAGTTGGTTATTACTAGAGAAGCTGACAGATTATTAACTGAAGCAGCCGAAGAATTGGATTATCGTTTGTTAAAAACTACCGTACCCGAAAATATCTCTGTCGCTGAAGCGATCGCATATCAACAACCAGTAATTGAATATGCAGCCCGTTCTAATGGAGCAAAAGCCTATAAATCCCTAGCTAATGAATGCGTGAGGTTGTGGAAATGACTAAAAAGAAAATGGGTAACATGACTAGCTTGAGTAAACTATCGGGAATCAAGCCTAAACCGACAGATAAACCCGAAACAGTTACACCAGAGCCAGAAGTTAAGAAATCTGAAGTAAAAGCCGACAAACCCAAGGAAACAAAAGCTAAGGTTAAAAAGCAAAAGAAACAAAGCGAATTGGTCACAGTGAATATCAAAATCAGAGAAGACCAAAAGACATGGTTAGCTAATACAGCGAGTCAAGTGAGAAATAATAACTCCTCACCAGTACCCCCAGCAGAGAGAGTTTATCCTCAGCATCTTATAGGAGTCGCGATCGATTTACTGAATAATGCTGATGTTAATTGGGCTGAAGTTAAGAATGTGGAAGAATTGAGAGAGCAGTTGAATTTATAGCTAGTCAACCAACAATTAAGTGGGAGGATTCCATCGCTTGAATTTATAGAAATAAATCGTTTTAGTTACTGGTCGATAGCTAACTTTATTTACCTCTATCCAATTCGTTATTTCCTTAGATTCTTTGATAAGAGTACAGGTTAATTTCCAAGGATCAATCTTCAATATTTTGGCTATTTCTAACAGATTTTTTTCTTGTTTTTCTATTTCTTTAGCCAAAGATAAAATTTCTTGATTGTCGATATCGATTTTTTTATTTGCTTTCAAGTAATCTATCATGAGCAATTCGACATATCGATAAAATATTTTTCTTGCCTCGAAAAAACAGAAGTCGCAGAGCTTCTTTTCATTTATAAGAAGGCAACAATAGGCTCTTTCTAAAAAGCATATTATTTCTTTATTGCTGTATCTCGCATATTTTTTTCGATCGAAGACAAGCCAATTATTTTCTAGCCTTTCTCTGGAAAATCTATAGCTTCCAATAGCAGTATTAAGTAAAATTTTTACTTCAAAAAGAATATTATTTTGATTATTGGCTAAATCATATTCTCTATTAAGAGTCTCCATAGCCCGACCATGATCTTTATCTCCATCAATCTCAAAATGTTCTGCTATATTATCTGTTTTAATAGAGTTTATATCGTCAGCTAAAGTAATTATAATTTTACCTGCTGTTAATACTGACTTGGGACTTATAGTTTGAGTCAGAACATCACAAGCTAAATTAGCAGAGGGAACACCATACTTTTTTATTAAAGAAAGATTCATTCTTAAGTTATAAAAATTAATTATCAATTTATAGACTGAGATATAGGGCAAACTGTTTCAATGTTAGATTTATCGAGATCGCATCTCTCCCATCTTGCAGCACAACCCACAATAGCGATCGCCAAAAATTCTTCAGAACAAGCGATCGCAAATCTCCTTTTTATACTAAAATAAATAAATATAGTCCCCTCATGGCTGGTCATTGGCAGTGACCGAAGCCCAGGGGAAGTAACCTGAACTAGAGGTCACAATGAAAATCATAAATCACAAAGTCAATGGCTTACAGATCGGTCAACGTCATGTAGATGGTTATATCAATGCTACTCAGATGTGCCAAGCCAATAATAAAGAATGGTATCAATATTGGCGTTTACCCAGTACACAAAAATATGCCAAAGCTTTAGCTAAAGATTTAGGAATCGATCTTATTGTCAATAACCCGAACCGCAAAAATTACGCATCGGCTCTGGTACTGACTTTCAGAGGAGGCAATTCTCAACAAGGCACTTGGGTACATCCAGAGGTAGCTTTAGATTTGGCAGCTTGGATATCGGTTGACTTTCGTATTTTAGTCAATCGCTGGGTAAGAGAATGGATGACTACTGGTCAAAATCCCATCCAACCAGAACCAACATCTACGGAAATTCCCGCCGACCTATCATCAGCATTAGAAGAACTAGAAAACCTTATCATCAGTATTCGCTCTCACGGTCGCACCATCCATACAGGCTCTCATCAACCCGTTGACCCCATCCTCTTCAAATCCCTTCATACCCTGAGCCATAATCAACTATCGGTCATCAATGCAGCGATTCAACACCTAGAACTACTCAAGCGCATCGCAGAGATGGGTAATTCCTCCGAAGCCACCGCACCTACCAGCCAACACACTATTAATTATCTTTTCTCCAGCCCTCCAACAACAGAGAACAGAAAGCCAAAAGCTAAAGAGAGTAAGGAAACAAAGGTTAAGGAAACTAGAACCAAACAACTGACTAATGTTAATATCAAAATTGCCAACAACCAGAGACAATGGCTCGCAGATACCGCCCGAATGGTCAGACAGAACAACAGCAAACCAGTCCCGCCAAGTCAACGGGTATATCCTCAACATCTTGTAGGCATTGCCATTCAACTATTACAAAACACATCCATCGATATCGAAGCAGCCCACAGCCTCCGCTTAGAACGAGACGAAACACCAGCCACCATCAATATTAAAATTAGCCGTCAGCAACAGCAGTGGTTAACCGATACGGCTAAAAACATTAGAGATAGCAACCCACAACCCACTACACCCAACGAACGTATCTATCCCCAACATTTAATTGGGATTGCTATTGAATTGTTACAAAATGCAGGTATTAATTGGCAGCAAGTAGGTAGTGTTGATGACATCACTCAAGGTTTAACTACCGCTCCTTTCCAGATTACAGCTTGTCTAGTTTGATGTTTTATTAATTCCCTTAAGCCTCTCGATATAGAGGTTTTACTAACGTAATAAGGTATTAGACCATTAGACTATTAACCTATTAAACTTTACTCATATCACCATGAATTGCTAGCCAAATACAGGGAGGATTAGATGATGTATATTCCACACGATGCTTCCGATGGGCAGGTATAAATAGATAATCTCCTACTGTCAGTTTAATCTGACTTCCATCTTCATAAGCTAAAATAGCTTCTCCCTGTAACAGAATTACCCATTCATCTTTATCTTGGTCGTACCATTCCCCTGGTGGTGTAGTTTGACCAGTAGAAATAATTCTCTCAATGAGAATATTGTCATTGGTAATTAGCGATTCAAATAGTTCTTTATCTGGTAGAGATGGAGGCAAATCGAAAATGTTATTCATCAGAGTTAAGCTTTTACCAGGGCAAAACTTCACCATTAGAATGCCAAAAAGTACCACTAGAATCTAGATTCAGTTCGTCGATACGAGCTATTAGTCCCTTAACAGATTGTTCTGTAGTAATACCCGATGCATTAAAATTAGTCATCCGAGTCTTGACTAACCCTGGATGAAGAATGGCGACGGCAATATTTCTCGGCTTCAAATCTAGAGATAAAGATTTACCCGCCATAGAAAGAGCTACTTTTGACATTCGATAGCCGTAAGAACCTCCAGAAGTATTATCTTCAATCGAACCCATACGACTGGTCATCATAATGATTTTTCCGCCCGATCTTATATTGGGCAACAAAGCACGAGTCAATCTTAAGGGTGCGATCGCATTAACCTCAAATTGCCGACGAAGACTATCAACATCTAGACTTTCGAGACTAATTCTTTCGACAATAGCAGCGTTATTAATCAGGACATCGAGAGTTTTGCCATAGAGTCTTTTAATTAAGCGTGAAACATCTGTAGCTGAAGTGATATCCACACTCGTTTCAATAGATACGTCTAAATCTTTTAATTCATCCGAAGCAGTACGACAGACAGCAATGACATTATCGCCCCTTTCTTTCAGTTGACGGCAATACTCTAAACCGATACCTCTATTTGCTCCTGTTATTAAATATGTATTCATTTTTAGGCGATCGCTATTTTCAAACTCCAATTACTTAATACTAAGAGTTAACCTCTCAAAAGTACGATACTGTTAAATTTATCCGATAAACACCGATATTATCCGATATGACTAGCAGAAGGACAGAAAATATTACGAGGGTTGATGTTCGCATACCTAACGAACTTTACGATGAAATTATGGCGATCGCTCTTTCTCACTTCAACGCTAAAATCCATCACCGCAGTAACAAACCAGAAGTAACACCCACCATTCTTGAACTAATTAAAATCGGTATCGCTCATTTGGATACGACATTACCCATAACAAATGAAGCTGTAGACAGTAATTTACAAAAACAAATTGAGCAATTAGATTCCAGACTGACAGAAGTTGAAAATAAATTATCTGAAACAAACGTTACTGCACCTATAAGAAAACAAACATCGCCCAAAGTTAGAGAACAGCCGACGGAATACGAGCCTCACGAAGAGAAAGTATTAAGTGACATGGAGTTATCAAACATTTTGAATGTCAGTAATCTTCTAATTCGCGATTATCGAGTTAAGGGGAAAAAGCCTAGAGGACAGGCATTAGCATTAGCTCTTACTGAAGAATGGGAAATCAAGGGTGATGGTTGGGTGAGGAAGCACAAATAATTATTTAAACAACAAAAAACCTCGGCATATACACCAAGGTCGAGAGGAGAAATTTAATGTTGACAAAATGAGATTAATTAAAGCTGTTGTTTAAATCTAAATGTCTCTAGCAATTAGCTGACGACAAAAGAAACTAAAACTAATGCTGTAACGAATAATGCTGCTACTGCACCCTGTTTTAAATAGCGTTTTTGTTCCCATACTGTGGGGTATTCTGCGTAGCTCATTTTGGGTTCAACAGCGTAGTTGTTAAGAGTTCCGTTATCTAGTTGAGTTGTATACATAGTGTCTTTTCCTATATCGTGTTTCTTTTATTTCTTTCTTATGTAAATTAATGTAACAAATATCTTGAGTTTTGTAAATTAATATTGACAAATCAATATTTATGCTATCAATAAGATTGGTTAATGATTGCTGGTAAACTATTTACTAGATAAGTAGAACTATTGTCCTATGACATCATCGAGCGTTACTGCACCCCTATCATCTCTTACGGGAGTTATCGAAAGAATTACCTTTCACTCTTCTGAGTCGGGCTATACGGTGGCGCGGTTAAATACAGGCAATGTTAAACAGTTGATTACTATCGTGGGCAGTTTTGCCAATATTCAGGCGGGACAAACGTTACAGTTACAGGGAGTTTGGGCAGAACACCCAAGCTATGGTTCGCAGTTTCAAGTTGTTAAGTACAAAGAAACCAAGCCAGCAACATTAACAGGAATTGAGAAGTATTTGGGTAGCGGTTTGATAAAAGGAGTAGGGCCAGTTACAGCCCATAGAATTGTCAAGCATTTTGGTTTGGAGACTTTAGAGATTATCGAGCATCAGATAGACCGCTTGATTGAAGTTCCAGGTATTGCCAAGAAACGAATTGCCATGATTCAGCGCACCTGGGAGGAACAAAAATCTATTAAAGAGGTGATGATTTTTCTTTCAGGACATGGCGTATCGACTACTTATGCGGTGAAGATCTACAAGCAGTATGGAGATAGTGCGATCGCTACTGTCACGACAAATCCCTATCAGTTAGCTATTGATATTTTTGGGATTGGGTTTCTTACAGCAGATAAGATTGCGCGTAATGTGGGGGTTGCTCCTGATTCTCAGTTTCGCTACAAAGCGGGTATCATTCACGTGTTGGATAAAGCATCAGAAGATGGTCATTGTTATTTACCCGAAAATAAGATAATTCCTATGAGTCGTGAGTTATTGACTGTTAAAGGAGTTCCTGATTCTTCAGGGAGTAATAAAAGAGGTCAAAATGAGGACGAAACGAGTACGGAGATAGAAGAAAAAACAGAACACGAAGCTGATGAAAGGGCTATTGTAAACATCCTCTCAGAAATGGTGCAGTTAGAGGAATTAATTAGAGAAAGAGATGAAAATGAAATCATTTACTACAAACCAACTTTTTATTATTCAGAGCAACATCTAGCAAAACTGATATTACAAAAAATAGAAAACTCATTAGATGTAGACAGCGATCGCGTAAAGAGTTGGATTAATCGGTACACCGCATCCCGAAAGATTCAACTATCCCCCCAGCAATATCTAGCAGTACTCAAAGCAGCTTCAGAAAAATTGATGATTCTCACTGGAGGGCCAGGAACGGGGAAAACTTTTTCAGTTCATACTATATTCAAGCTGTGGAAAGCTATGGGGCGCAAAATAGCCTGTGCAGCACCTACTGGGAGAGCAGCTAAAAGATTGAGTGAAATGACGGGATTAGAAGCCAAAACCATTCACAGACTGCTGGAATTTGACCCAGGCTCGATGGGTTTTAAACGGGATTTAGATAATCCTCTTGAATGTAGCGCGATCGTCATAGATGAATCCAGCATGATGGATTTATTTATCTCTCATTCCCTGTTCAAAGCCATACCAAAAGATTGTCAGGTTTTACTGGTGGGGGATATCGATCAGCTTCCTTCTGTGGGTGCGGGTAATGTGCTGTCTGATATGATTGCTTCGGAGAAAATTACCGTGGTGCGTCTGACTCAAGTATTCCGTCAGGCTGCCGAGAGTGCCATTATCAGGACGGCACATCAAATCAATCGCGGTCATTATCCCCAAATCGAACCTATAAGCATGAAGGCTAATTCTGATTGTCTCTGGCATTCTGGAGGTACTGAGCCAGAACACGGCGTACAGACTGTTAAAGAATTAATCGAGTATTACATTCCCCATGCTGGTTTTAATCCCGCTACTGACGTGCAGGTTTTATGTCCCATGACTAGGGGTGTGGTGGGTACTCGCAATTTGAACAAGGTGCTGCAACAACTGATTAATCCTAAGAGTGAAGGTAAAGATGAATTGGTTAGGGGAGATAGTATTTTAAGAGTTGGCGATCGCGTAATGCAGCTAAAAAATGACTACAACAAAGAGGTGTTTAATGGTGACTTGGGAATGGTGATGAAATTTGACCATATAGATAAGAAAGTCAATATTAACTTTGACGAGCGTGATGTAGTTTATGACTATGCCGATTTGAACGAAATCACTCTAGCTTGGGCTACCAGTATTCATAAATCACAAGGTTCTGAATATCCCGTTGTTATCCTCCCCCTCTATACTCAACATTATGTGATGTTGAGTCGGAATCTGTTTTATACGGGGCTTACTAGAGCTAAAAAGTTGGCTTTAATTATTGGTTCGGAAAAGGCAGTGGCGATCGCTGTAAAACAGGTTAAACAGCAGCAGAGGTATACGAGGTTGAAGGAGAGATTAGAAAAAGCAATTTAAAAATAAGATTATTTGGCAATTTTTCTACTTTTAATGTAGTTTATCGAACTTCAAATGTAGAGATATACGAACTTTACTATCAAGCATTTATTTTTGTAATCTACGATAGATATACTTAATATGAATAAAACACTTAAAAATTATGGGTTTAAGTAAAAATCATCAAACTATGATTGGAGGAGGCTGTGCAGGAGGTGGAGTAGGTATACAAACTGCTAGCTCTGCATACATCGCTGTTCAAGCTGCCAACGCAGGAACTTGTGCTTGTCAATTATCTGGTTTATCTGCTTATTTTGGTTCAGTTTTAGCTTCTGGTAATGTTGCTGGAACTTTTTTAATTACGGCAGCAGCAGCATCTCCAGTTGCAGTAGTCGGAGTCGGAGTAGTTGGTGGTGCTTTAGCTGCTAGTTTGATTTTTGGAGGTGGCGACGACCCTGCTACAAACAACTAATAACTATAAATAGGTATTGTTAATTAACAATCCCTTGATAAAAAAACTAAATTACCAACCGCCAGGCGGATCGTAATCATCAGGATATTCAACTTCACATTCTCCACTCCACCTAGATACAAATTCTGTATCTTCAAACATTGATTCTATAATATCCATTGCCTTGTCATGATGGTCTGCGCTGGCACTTCCCGACCACAGCACATTTTTATCGGCATCAAAAAACTTAACTGTAAAAACATAGGTATTGGTGAGATGTTCCTTGATTGATTGCTGCAACTTACCTCGAACAACTTGGTTAGATATGCTTTTTAACTGCGAACATATTTCATCATCAATTACTGTTCTATCTGGCTCTAATTGGTTCGCATTCATATAGTCAAGTAAATCATCTATTCTTGCTTTAACTTCTTGAAGCTCTCGCCGAACCTCCGAGTAACAAAAACTCATTATTCCTCCTCATCTTCCAGTTCTAAAAATTCATCCACATCTTCAAATTCCTCCATCTCATCAACAAGTTCACTCATCTCATTAATGAAATCCTTGAGGGTATTTATGGTGTATGGAGGTGCGTAAAGATGAACCACTAAATCTTCAGCTATACCTCGAATTTTTTCGGCTAGCTTTAATTGTTCTGAATTCACAAATTATCCTTTTAAGTCTGTAACTTTAACTGTGCTTTCTGGCTTGGCTAAATACTTTTCTTTATCTCGATCGCTAACATATCTCATATAGAGAAAACCACTCTGTTCTTGTTCTTTAACAAGCACTAATCCTTTATTATTCATCCTTTTTTGATAAGATTTAATTTTGTCTGGAAATTTTAATGATATAGTTTTGCTGTAAAATCGAACTCCGTTGTGATACGTGGCAATAGATTTCTTCATTACTTTTTCTTCTTACTTGTATTGTGTAAAACTTCCAATATTTTATTGACTGGTACTTTTTCATTATTCATTCTTTCAACACGCGATCGCACCTTTTGAGGAATATATTTACTCTTCTTCACTAGGCGATCGCCAATAGCTGAGCTTTACGCCAAGTAGAGCGATAAATAAATTAAAATTTATCAGTAATTTTAGAAGTTATGATTACTTTAATAATAAAAATAATTATTTCATATCCACCAACTATAATTAATAGTCCTAAAAATGTAGTTATTAACGAATATGTAAAGTCTGTACTTTTTTTCAAGTCTAATAATTCTTTTTTATATTGATCGAATCTTTTAAGATACTCTTCCTTATTTAAGTTTTTCCCATAGTTATATCTATTTATACTATATAATGTAAACATCGGAGATATAGTAAACACTAATAAGACAAAAACTATTATTCTAGAAATAAGTTCTTTCTTTTTCATTTTCAGCTCTATTGATTAATTAGATTTAATTGAGCAACAGCAATAATACCACCAAATAAACCAGTTGTTGAAGTTGCTATTATTTGTAATTTATTTTCAGCTTCTGATCTTACTAAATGGAATATATACAAACTCATAACTACTATAAATATCCCCAAAATAAAAGTAATACCTTCAGGGGTAATTGCAATAGCTCCTATGCTACTAAAAAACCAAAATAAAAAACTTCCTAAATATTGAAAAAAATTTTTCATTACTAATAAGACTCCTATAGTTTTTAATTATTAATCTAATGAAACTTATTTTTTGAATAGTTCCTCTCAGTTAACTTATTAAATTAGTTCACTTTCTTAATAATTAACTCAATCTTATGGGTTTCCCAAAAAACAAACATCTGAAAAAGGTCTAGAATCTACTCTGAACTAAAGATATAAAGACTTTCTAACTTTAGTTGATACTATAAGTAGATTTTACTATGACTAAAGTCTTATACATATCTACATCAGAAAAAATGACATCAGTATGTTCTGTTATTGCTTAAAAAATGCCTTCATCAACATTTCTGAACGATTATGATTTTCCCATTCAGACTTGATTAAAAACTTGTTCTAAACCTTCAGGGGCAGATGGGAAAAAAGATTGGCTATTTTGGTATCACGTAAAGATTAAGCCAAAGTAATTTGACTGAAATCATTATTACTGCAAGGATGAAAAATTCTGATTTTAGCTTTTGCAATACTTTTTGTAG